>JBBTQG010000001.1:0-6929 GCA_038065795.1 Patescibacteria group bacterium
AAGGTAAAGATATTCGGTGACAATTAATTCCAAAACCGCATCGCCCAAAAATTCAAGTCTTTCATTATGCTTGGAGTCTTTTGCAGCCTCTGGATGAAAATATAACCATGAATTATGAGTAAGAGCCTCGCTCCATATGTATTTATTTTTTACCTTAACTCCTAATTTTTCTTCCAGCTTATTAAAATCTATCATAATTCTCTATTCTGCATTCGCCATTGTTTCATCATAGATAGAACCCAATACAGCATTTATAAATTTCGCGGCGCCATCGCTAGCAAAATTTTTTGCAAGTTCAACCGCTTCATTGATTGCAACTTTTTGTGGCACTTCCTCATGTTTTTGAAAACATAATTCATAAACAGCTAATCGCAAAATATTTTTTTCCAAAAGTGATATTTGTTCAAATTGTATTGACCTTGTATTACTTCCAATTTTTCCATCAATAAATTCAAGATTTTTTGCCACACCTTTTAAAATCTTTCTCGCAAATTCAGGTTCGTCAATATCATTTCCAAACTCCTCAAGATTTCTATCTAAAATTTCATCTTCTTTGCCTTCTGGATAACCCCAAAAAGACCACTCGTAAAGAGATTGTAATACTAAAATTCTACAAAGATGTCGAGTAGCCATTAAATCAATTTAATAATATTATTTCTTTTTTGATTTTTTATCCTTTTTTTCTTTTATCTCTAAAACTTTCTTTCCATTATAAAATCCACAACCAAAACAAGGTTTATGCGACAAAGTTTTCTGTCCACAATTAGAACATTTCTGCAATATTCTTTCAGTCAAAACTAACTGGGATTTTGTTGTTCTCGCCCTTGAATGCGAGCGATGTTTTTTTGGTACATTCATTATTGCCTAATTATACAATACTTTATTAAAGCCCTATAGATCAACGAGTTCGCCCTTTTTGAACCAATAATTTATTTCAAATTCAGCTTCTTTTTCATTACCCGAAGCATGAACTATATTCGCAACCGCTCTTTTTTCAAGATTTGCTAAAACTGGAGAATCGCACGAAAAATCTCCCCTAATAGTTCCGGGCTCAGCTGTAAGCGGTAATGTTTTTCCAATTAGTTTTCTCACAATATCTATGGCGTGAGGTCCTTCAAGCGCCATTTTGACAATCGATCCAGATGAAACAAATGTAATCGTCCATTCTCTCACCATTTTTCCTATTGTCAATGAATCATCTTGTTTGAGTCCTAAAGTTTTTTTAACATCAATCCCATATTTTTCGCATGTATTTAATGTATTCTGCCCCAACCCTTTGAGCCAATCTGTATCTTTTGGATAATGTCCGTCAATTTGTTTTTTTGTTGGCATTAAAATTCCAAGACCAATAACTTTTAATCCAGCTCTTTCAAATCTTGCAATAATCTCGCCAATCAAATTTTTTGCGACACCATCTGGCTTTACCAAAATCAAAGTTCGTTGTTTTTTATATTTTAAATAATTTTTATCCATATTAAATTTTTAAATATTTTTGAAGCGACAATCCTGTTGAAATTAAATTAATTAATAGCAAAAATCCAAAAATAAACGAGGTTATCCCCAGAAAATTTGTAAAAACATAACTCTGTAAATCACCTTCGGGAATTACAGCTAAAAGCATCTGGTTTGTATTCTGAATTATTATAATGGATAAAAATGACCCAACTAAAAATCCTAAAATTGTAATAATAACTGAAAAAATCAGAAATGGTGATCTAATGAAAAAGTTGGACGCTCCAATAAGTTTCAGCACTTCTATCTCGTCTTTTTGAGAATATATCATCAATATAGTTGAATTAAATATAAGAAGCGCGCAAAATATTCCTATAAAAATAACAACCAGCCCCATTATAAATTTTATTTTTTGCGAAAGACTTATAAATTTTTTTATTATCTTTTGATTCTCCGCATATGTAATAAATTCAATAAGCGCGCGATACGGCGAACCATCAAGATAGCCAGCTATTTCTTCATAAACTTTTGGGCTTTTTCCTTTAATTATTAAATAATCGCTCAATGGATTTGTCTGAATTTCTTTAAGCGCTTCAAATATAACAGGATTTTTTTCAGTTTCAAATTTAAATTCTTCAAACGCTTTTTCCTTATTAACCAATATTACTCTATCTACATCTTTAAAATTTTCTAAAATTCCTTGCAGTGTTTTTATGTCTTCATTATCAGTTCCATCTTTAAAATAAATTGAAAAATCAAGTTTTTTTTCAACATAGTTCAAACCCTTTCCTACTAAAAAATTAGCTGATATCACTTGCCAAAGAAAAACTGTTATCAAAATAACTGTAAGCGTAAGAAAAAAACTAATAGTTAATTTGCTCCTAAATATTCTCCAGCCGTTTTGTATTAATCTTTTAATATACGCAATCATTTTATTTTATGCAAGAATAAATTTACCGGGCGTTTCATCTCTAACAATTTTGCCTCGTCCCAAAGTAATGACTCTTGTTTTTAATAAATCAACCAATTCTCTATTGTGTGTTGCTAAAATTATTGTTTTTCCACTCAGATGCATTTTTTTCAACAAATCAACAGTTTCTTTGCCTGAAATAGGGTCTAAATTTCCAGTTGGTTCGTCAGCCAATATAATTTCTGGATCCATAGATATTGCTCGCGCTATAGCAAGTCTTTGCTTTTCACCGCCTGAAAGATATTTCGCTAAAATTGGCGAATGATGCAGTAAATCAACAGACTTTAACGCTTCCTCGGATTTTATTCTAATATCCCTCATAGATTTTCCTAAAATTTCCAACCCTAATGTCACATTATCAAAAACCGTTCTATCATACAGCAATTTGAAATCTTGAAATATCGTAACAATTTTTCTTCTAAGTTCAGTGGCGGCTTTACGACGAAGATACGAATAATCAACATTTTTATAAAAGATTTTTCCCTGCGCAGGAGTTTCTTCTTTACTTATTAATTTTAAAATAGTAGTTTTTCCAGCGCCAGATCTTCCAACAAAAATTACGAACTCGCCTTGCTTAATTTCAAAACTCGCCTTATCTAAGGCGATTGTGTTTGGCGGATAAATTTTTGATACATTTTTAAATACTATCATAGTAAAAACTTAAATGTTAAATCTCAAAACTTAAATCTACAACTTAAACCTTTTAATTTTTAGTTGTGATTTTGACATTTTCGTTTTGAATTTTTAAATTTTGCAGAATCGCTCCTAATGGATGGATTAATTCCAAATGACCTTCAAGCACTGCTGATAATTTTCCAGTTTCGTATCCAAATTCATGGTCTTTTACCATCTGATACGGATGAAAAACATAACTTCGCTTTTGATTGCCCCATCCAATTTCAACTCTTGTTCCTTTTAATTCTTGGATTTCTTTTACTTTTTTTTCTTTCATAATTTCTGCTATTTTTGAACCAAGAATTTTTATCGCTTTATCTTTATTTTGATGTTGTAATCTTTCACTTTGACAAACAACGCTTATATTCAATGGTTTATAAATAGCCCGAACAGCAGTTTCAACTTTATTTACATTTTGCCCGCCAGCTCCGCCAGAACGAAATGTCTGAAATTCCAAATCACTTTCTTTTATATTAAAATCCAATTCTTCAATCAATGGCGCGACATCAACAAAAGCAAAACTCGTATGCCTCAACTTTCCAGCTGAAAACGGTGAAATTCTTACGAGACGGTGCACCCCTTTTTCAAATTTCAAAATTCCAAACGGATATTTTCCATTAACTTCCCAGCTAATAAATTTATATCCTCCGGTTTCACTCGGTTCACTATCTATTATTTTATACGAAAACTTTTGATTTTCAAAAAATTTTTGATACACTCTCGCGAGAATTCCAACCCAATCTTCAGCATCCTTGCCTCCGACTCCGCTATATATACTCACAATAGCCGAATTTTCATTATACCATTCTTCCTTTGTTTCAATATCAGATGATAAAATCAAAAAACAATATTCAAAAATTATTTTTTGTAATAATTTTTTTGAATTTTCAGGATTTTCATCTGTCAAAGATTGACTAAGTTCATTTAATGCTTTTTCTTTTTCTTTTAAAAATGAAATCCGCTCCAAAACTTCTAAATTTTTATCAGATTCCCAAAAATTTTTCTTCGATGTTTTTTCTTCTAATTCCTTTATTTCTTCGCTAATTTTAACTTCATCAAAGACAATCCCCCAAAAACTGGAGGGTTCTCTGCCAAATTGGACTGATTTTGCCTATATTTTGAGCCATTACAAAATTGGACCAGGAAACTTATTTCCTATCATTTAATTATAACATAACCATTATCATTTTCCCCAAATATATTGACATCACAAAAAAAGTGCCTTAAAATAATAGTAAGCATACTGCTGTGAAGCGAGTGTGCTGTACTCTATCTGTCGGGATGAGGCAAGAAAGACACACGAAAACGCCAAGGAGCGTTGTGTCAGTCGCTTACGCGACTATCCAATTCCTGACGGGAAAAACAAACGAGGGGAGAGAAAGCATGCGTCCGTTTGAGATGACCATGCGATACAAGTTTCCCTAACCCCCGGGATCAGAGAGCTGAGGGCGAACCAAGGTCAGAGGTGTCTATGGCGCGCCCCTAGAGTCAAGATGGTCGCTCTTTGATCCCCTTTTCTTTTACAAAAAATGATACAATTTAATTAGCTCTCTTTGTCTTCGGACAATTTGGGTAATCTTACCACGCACCTCAGAAGCGTCGTTAAAGCGCAGAATCAAGACCCAACCGTGTTGTGCATGGTAAGATATTTTTTATTAAAATAAATTTTTATTAATCTTTTCTAAAAAATTCAAATATTAACATTCAAATATTAACATTCATAATTTATCATGAACTACTAATAGTGCGCGATAGCGCACTATTAGTAGTATAAAAATTATTTTACTTTCAAAATTTTTATCAAAACATCGTTAGGAACGCGAACCCTACCAACTCCTCTTTTTAAAAGTTTCTTTTTACCCCGTTTCTGCTTTTGCCATAATTTCATTTTTCTTGTTCTGTCACCTCCATACAAATATCCGGCGACATCAGCTTTTAACGCTGGAATTGTTTCTCTCGCAATAATTCGTCCTTCCATTGATGCCTGCAATTTCACAACAAATAATTCTCTCGGTAAAAGTTCTTTCAACTCTTTTAAAATTTTTCTGCTAATTGATTCTGCTTTCCCTTTTGTTATGATTCTTGAAAGTGCTGGATTTGTTTCTTCTGCAATTAAAATATCCAATCTAACCAAATCTCCTTTTCTATATTCTAAAAACTCCCAAGTCAATGAAGCATACCCCGAAGAAACTGATTTTAAATCGTCAAAAAGTCCTGTAATCAATTCATCAAGTGGAATTTCACATTCAATAATCGCAAAACTTCCCCTTACAATTTGATTTTTTATTATTCCCCTACTTGCCTTGATTAAATTAAAAATAATTTCTATATATAACAAAGGTGTAAAAATTTCAGTTTTTGTCCATGGCTCGCGAATTTCTAAAAGTTTATCCTTTAATGGAAGTTCTTGCGCATTTTGTATATACGCAATTGTGTTATCTTTCAGCAATAGCTCATACCTTAATGACGGCAGTGTTATTATTATTTCTGTGCTGAATTCTCTTTTTAATCTTTCTTGAAAAATATCTAAATGCAAAAGCCCCATACACCCAATTAAATATCCTCTTCCAAAAACACTTGAATACGCTGGTTCAATTTTTACAGAAGGGTCTTGCAGTCTTAATCGTTCTATACTTTCTTTAAACGAATCAAAATCTCCGCTTGATCCCGGCTTGCCCGCCGAAGCTTCAACGAAGGCGGGGAATATTGAAGCAAAAATTACTGGCTGAGCTTCTTTATATCCGGGCAGTAAAGGAACACTTAAATCATCCGTGATTGTATCTCCAATTTTTACAACGCCAGCATCTCTAATTCCTGTTGCGATATAACCAATCTCGCCTATTCCTAATTTATCAATTTTTTTAAAATCAGGAGAAAAAATTCCGACCTCAACTGGCTTAAATTGGAAATTATTTGATTTCAAAAATAAATTTTCAAACGCTTTAAATTCGCCGCTAAAAACTCTTATATGCGCAATCGTGCCCTTATATGCGTCAAAATTTGAATCAAAAATCAACGCAGAAGATAAACTTTCTGAAATTAATTTTGGACTTGGAATTTTTTTTACAACCGCTTCCAATAATTTTTCAACGCCTTCTCCTGTTTTTCCAGAAACCAAATAAATATCTTCTTCTGTTTCAACCTCAACAATTCTTGATATATCATCAATTAACGAGTCTATGCTTGAAATTTGTAAATCAATTTTGTTAATCGCGGGAATTATTTTTAATCCAAGTTGTTTTGCAATTTCTAAATGTGCTAAGGTTTGAGCTTGAATTCCCTGCGTTCCATCAATCAACAAAATCACTCCCTCGACAGCCGCTAGCGCCCGCGAAACTTCATATGAAAAATCAATATGCCCAGGTGTATCTATTAAATTTAAAATATACTCTTTATAAAAAAGTTTCACTGGCGCCATTTTTATCGTAATCCCCCGCTCTCGCTCCAATGACAATTTATCTAAATATTGCGGTTGTAATTTATTTTCTGGAATTGTTTTAGTCAATTCTAAAAAGCGGTCAGCTAGCGTTGATTTTCCGTGGTCTATATGCGCAATAATTGCAAAATTTCTTATATTTTCAATATTCATATGTTAATTTTAAGGGTTAATTTAATTTGTCCGCTTAAACGCGGACAAACATTGGGAAATTATTTATAAAAAATTCTTGAGCGGGAGATGGGAATCCCAGCCCAAGGCTGGTGAGCCTCTGGCTCAGAAGGGCTAACCCGCCTGCCTACGCTATGCGTAGCATTGCGGGCAGGAGCCCATTTTCATTTTTGCTCTTTACTCATTCAATAATTAAATACTTAAGCGGGTGACGGGAATCGAACC
>JBBTQG010000002.1:0-7436 GCA_038065795.1 Patescibacteria group bacterium
GCGCAATATTTTTAAAAGAATTTGTCGAAAAAATTCCTTTTATTCATTTGGATATCGCGCCAAGAATGATAGCAAGCTCGGAAGAATTTTTAAATAAAGGCTCTGCTGGGTTTGGGGTGAGATTCTTGAAGGAATTAGCGCTTATTTTGAATAAAATTCAAAATGTGCTAAAATAAATACAATGATTAGCGAATTTATTGACGAAAAATTACAGGTCGGTTTATAGACTATATTTTTTGTTCTCATTGAGTTATTTCCGACATTTTTTAAGAGTTATAATAAAAATTGATGAATATAGAACAAAATAAATTATTAGCTCCATTAGCTACCTTTAAAATTGGTGGTCCTGCGAGGTATTTTGTTTCTGTTGAAACAATTGAAGATATTAAGGAGACAGTTGAATTTACGCGGAAAAATGGCTTAAAAATATTTATTTTAGGAGGTGGAAGCAATTTACTTATTAGCGAAAATGGTTTTGGCGGGCTTGTGATTAAAATTGATATTGCAGAAACCCAATTCTGTACGCCCGACGGGCGTACAGAATTGGGTGGTGGAGAAAAAATTGTTTTTGAAGTGGGAGCGGGGAAGCAAATGCAAGAATTGGTTTTAGAAATGTGTCAAGATGGATTTGGCGGGTTGGAATGGGCTGGCGGACTTCCCGGAACTTTTGGAGGAGCAATAAGAGGAAACGCAGGATGTTTTGGCGGAGAAATAAAAGATAATGTTTTAGAAGTTTCGGCAATCAATTTACAAAATATGGAAGTTAGAGTTTTTGAAAGCAAGAAGTGTGAATTTGAATATCGTAATTCTTTTTTTAAGCAACACCCAGACTGGTTAATTGTTTCTGCAAAAATAATGCTGAAAATGATGCCGAAAAGCCCCAAGATATATCTTTGGGCTTTTCGGTTTTTGGGAAGAAAAAATAAAAATGAATTATTAAAAGTTATGAATGAAAAAATTGAATATAGAAAAAAATTTCAACCGTTAGAATTTCCGAGCGCAGGAAGTGTTTTTAAAAATTTTCCAGTAGAACACGCGACTGAAAAATTAAAAAATTTAGCAAAAGAAAAAAAAGTTATAAAAACCGACCCGTTTCCAGTTATACCCGCCGCTTTTATTATTGATGAATGTAAATTAAAAGGCAAAGAAATTGGCGGAGCAAAAATTTCAGAAAAACATCCTAATTTTATTATTAATTTTAATAATGCAAAATCGCAAGATGTAATAGATTTAATAAATTTTGTAAAAGATTCTGTTTATAAAAATTTTTTTATAATTCTTGAGGAAGAAATACAAATTATATAAATCTCAAATTCTAAAATTTAAATTTGTAAGCCGATAAATTATTTTTTGATTTTAATAAATTAAATTTTAAATTTTACATTGTCATTTTTAATTTTGATTTTTTAACAATTTTTATAAAGTTTTTATAAAGTTATCCACATTTTTATATAAAAAATAAAAAATATGATTTAAAATTACATTAAGGTATAAAAATAAAAATGATAAAGCACAAAATAATAAATTGTTTTGTGTGCTGAAAAATTGAAAATAAATTTTTAATCTTTCAGTAATTATTTTTATTTTTATATCTTGAAAAAAAAGAATGCACTAATTATTTTTATCTGTAACGGGTTTAAAGCCCATTGCAAAAAAGATTTCGGGGTATAGTCAGTGTTTAACCTCTGACATGGTCGACCCCGCACAATGACCAACAGAAAGACGATGGCAAAGAAAAAAGCAAAAAAAGCAAAAAAGGGTAAGAAATAAAACCCAACTAATCCCCTCACTCATGAGTGAGGGGATTAGTCATTATTGGGGAATAAAACTGAAAAAATAACCAAAACAATAAATTCTATACATAATCAATAGGTATTGTGAATAATTAGGGGATATAAGACAAAAACCTCTGTATTAATAGGGGTTTTTTAATTTGTAAAAATATAAAAAAGGTATGACTTTTAGTTGTAGTGGTATAAAATGGTGTATTAATCAATAAAAGTGGTGAAATGTGGATAACTATGTGGAAATGGTGGATAACTAAAAAATTAATATAAACCCTTGTATTATCAAATAAAAAATGCTTATTGGAGAATATAAACACAATTTAGACGCAAAGGGAAGAATGGCAATTCCTGCAAAATTTAGAAATAAATTTAGCGAAGAATTAGTTATTACAAAAGGAATTGATAGTTGTTTGTTTGGTTTTGAAAAAATAGAATGGGAAAAAATGGTAGAAAAACTTACAGCGCTTCCCATAACACAAAAAGATTCAAGAGCATTTGCAAGATTGATGTTAGCTGGCGCGACTGTGGCTGAAATTGATTCACAGGGAAGAATTTTAATCCCAGAATATTTGAGAAAATACGCAAATTTAGAAAAAAGAATTGTAATAGCTGGAATTCATAGCAGGATAGAAATATGGGGAGAAAAAGAATGGGAAGAATATAAAAAACAGAGCGAAGAAAATTCAGAGGAAATTGCTGAACGATTAAGTGATTTAGGAATTTAATGCACACGTCAGCGCTTTTAAATGAAACAATAAAATATTTAAACCCAGAATCAGGGGATAAATTTATTGACGCGACATTTGGTTTTGGAGGTCATAGCTCTGAATTGTTAAAGCATATTGAACCAGATGGAAAAATATTAGCCTTTGAATGGGACCCAGTTTTATTCAAAGCTATGAAAGAAGAGTTATCAATGAAAAAGACAACAAAAAAAATCGTTCTAAAAAATAAAAATTTTAAACATATTAAAAAGATTTCTATTGATGAAGGATTTACGAATGTAAAAGGAGTAATGTTTGATTTAGGTGTTTCAACTTGGCATTATAAAAATTCTGGTCGCGGGTTTGGTTTTGGAAAAGACGAACCGCTTGATATGAGAATTAATCCAGATGATATAAAAATGACAGCGTTTGAAGTTGTGAATTATTTTTCAGAAAAAGAATTAACAGAAGTTTTTAGAACATATGGCGAAGAAAGGCAATCTTCACAAATTGCGCAAGAAATTGTAAAAAGAAGAAAGATTAAAAAAATAGAAACATCCGAAGACCTTTCAGAAATTATTGTAAGCTCAAAAAGAACAAGAGGCAGAAGTAGAAAAAATCCAGCTACAAAAATATTTATGGCATTGAGAACTTTTATAAATGGAGAGCTTGAAAATTTACAGCAAGGATTAAAAGATTCATATAATTTGATTCAGCCAGGAGGCAGAATAGTTATTTTAAGTTTTCAAGGATTGGAAGATGTAATTATTAAAAAAGTTTTTAAAGAGTTAAAAAAGTCGGGTGCGAATGTTTTGACTAAGAATGTTGTGAGACCGGCATTTTCTGAAATGAAAGCAAACCCATCATCGCGTTCGGCAAAATTAAGAGCATTAATGAAACCATTAAATGAGTAGGAGAAAAATTTACAATTTAAAACATTTGAAATTTCTTGATTTTGATGGAAAGCAATTAAGAGCCGAAGAAGTGGTTATAGATTCACAAAAATTAACACCAAAAAGAAAATCGTCTTTCAATTGGTCATCTTTGGGGTTTTTTGTGGTAGTGATTCTATTTTTCGTTACATTAAGGGAGCGAGCTTGGTCTGGGGCAGTTAGCAGGGAAATGAAATATAACCTAGACCAAGTATCAAAATCAACATATGAAAATCAATTAATTTTTGAAGAGATTACTGATTTTTATAGAGCGGAAAATCTTGAAACCATTGGTTTTGTGGAACCCGTAAGAGAATACATAGTTTTGCCGAGCATTACAAGGAAATAGATAGGAAATGGCGAAATTATTAAAAACTAAATTAAAAAACACGGATTTAATTATTATTCTTGTTAATATACTCCCGTGGGTTTTTGTTATTTTTAATTTATATAATCTTCAAATTGTAAAAGCCGATGATTTTAGAAAAAACATAGAAAAAAAAGAAAGCAGTAAGTTTAGCACAATTCATCCAAGAAGAGGTCAAATTTATGTCAGGGATAAAAATAATAATGTATATCCAGTGGCTATTTCGTTAAGAACATATAATTTATATTTCAATCCAAAATTAAGTAAAAATGCCGATGAAGATTTTAGGGCATTAAAAAAGATTTTTCTCGATCTCGGTTATTTTGTGACAGATAAAAATTCGTCAAGTTCATCGTCAACAATACAAACGCAGTTTTCTCGGGCGCCTGATAAAACAATTTTATTAAAAAAAGAGATTAACGAAGAACTTTTTGGAATAGTAAGGAATTTAAATTTACAGGCAGTTTTTTTTGAGGAGCATTACAAAAGAGTGTATCCTGAAAAAGATTTTCTTTCATCAATAATAGGTTTTGTCTCTAAAAATAAGGAAGATTTTTTGGAAGGTAAATATGGAATTGAAAAATATTATGATGAATTATTGAGCGGAGAATCTGGATATCAATTAAGCGTTGATAAAATGCAAGCTCCAATTAGCGGAAAAAATATTGTATTGAATATTGATTATTTTGTTCAAAAAGAAGCTGAAAAAATAATAAAGGAAGCTGTAAAAGATTACGGAGCGCAAGGAGGTCTCGTTGTAGTTTCAGAGCCAAACGGAAAAATAATAGCATTAGCAGAAGATCCATCATTTGACATAAATAAATTCAACGAGGTGCCTGATTATGAAATATTTCGCACAAAATTCACCCAGAACTATGAACCGGGGTCTGTTATGAAAACTATTACATATACTTCAGGTATTGAAAATAAAGTTTTTGATGAAAATAAAATTTACAATGATACCGGGTTTGTTGTAATGAATGGATGGACAATATCAAATTTTGACAAAAAAGCAAGAGGTAAAATTACGCTTGGCGAAGCATTTGAGCAATCTTTAAATATGGGCTCGGTGCATCTTGAAGGATTAATCGGAAATAATAATTTTTTAAATACTTTAAAAAAATTTAAATTAGATAAACCTCCTGCTGTGGATTTACCTTCTTTGGATTCTGGTAATTTGCAAAATTTAACCTCCCCATTCGTTAGAGATGTAAATTTCGCAACAGCAAGTTATGGGCACGGCATAAGTGTTTCTCCCGCGCATCTTTTAATGGCAGTTAATACAATTGCAAAAGATGGGAAAATGACAAACATTTCATTTTTAAGTGATGGAAAAATTATTGAACTTGGAAACATTATCAAGCCGACCACAGCTTTAAGAATGAAAAATTTAATGGAAAGAGTTGTGCTAAACGGCGGTGGCAAAATTGCTAAAACGCATGGATTTAGAATAGGCGGGAAAACAGGCACAGCGTTTGTTCCAATGGAAAATAAAAAAGGTTATTCAGAAGATGTAATCAATACATTTGTGGCAATTTTTCCATTAACAAATCCAAAATATACAATGTTAGTAAAAATTGATAGACCAGCGGCTGGATTATCAATGGTAACAACTGTTCCTATCGCAAAAAAAATGATTGAATTTTTAATCAATTATTATAATTTACAACCAGATAATAGCGAGGAATTGCTTAAAAAATAAAAAATTAATGTTATAATATAATATATCAAGTAAAGTCGGAGGTTATTAAATAAACACATATATTTTTCATATGGGACATTTATTTTTTTTCGTTTTAGTGGCTTTGGCTGTTGTTTTTATGTATTTAGCGCTATTGCCAGTCGGTTTAGGAGGATTAATAATAGCTGGAATAGTTATAGCGTGGTTGATATTTATTTATAACAATCTCATACAACTAAATCAGCAAGTTGACGAAGGCTGGTCTGATATTAATGTTCAGCTTAAAAGAAGAACTGATTTAATCCCAAATCTTATAGAAACAGTTAAGGGTTATGCTGTTCACGAAAAAGATGTTTTTGAAAAAGTAACGAAAGCAAGAACCGAATTTCTTAATGCTAATACATTAAAGGAAACAGAAGCAGCCGATAATATGTTGTCAGGCGCGTTAAAATCTTTATTCGCGGTAGCTGAAGCATATCCTGATTTAAAAGCAAATCAGAATTTCTTAGAACTTCAAAAGGAATTATCTGACACAGAAGATAAAATTCAAGCGTCAAGGAGATTTTACAACGCAACCGTAAGAGAATATAGCACATTTTTGCAGTCATTCCCAGTCAACATAATCGGAAGCTTATTTAGTAAATTCAAAAATAAAGAATACTTTGAACTTGAATCAGAAGCAGAAAAAAATGTTACAAAGGTTAAATTTTAGGGAGTAATCGCTAATATACGAATTAAAACAAATATACGAATTCTAATGAATAATAAATTAATTCGCGCAAATTCGCGAGAATAAAATGACGGCATACAGCGTTCAGCGAGCAAATATATATAAAACTTGGATTTTGATGTTATTTTTTGTTGGATTAATTATTGCGTTGAGTTTTGTATTTTCGTATTCTTTAAAAAATGACGCAATTCTTTATGGTGGTGTTGCTTTTGCTATGATTTTTAATTTACTCGCTTATTGGTATAGTGATAAATTGGCTATGGCATTAAATGGCGCGAAAGAAGTCCAAAAAAATGATTTGCCAGAAGTGTATAGATTATTGGAAAATTTGGCAATTACAACAGGTATACCTGTGACCCCGAAACTTTATCTAATGCAATCTCCAGCAATAAATGCTTTTGCGACAGGAAGAACTCCAAAAGTTTCAGCTGTTGCTGTTACAAGTGGGTTGGTTGATAAATTGGAAAAACGAGAAATTGAAGGAGTATTGGCTCACGAGTTATCCCATATAAGAAATTTTGATACAAGATTAATGGTTATTGCTGGAATTTTGGCTGGAGTTGTCGCGCTTTTAGCGAATATGTTTTTAAGAATTAGTTTTTTTGGTGGGCGAGATGAAGATAGTAAAGGAAACGCGATTGTTTATTTATTCGCGATTGTTTTGGCAATTTTAGCGCCCGTGTTCGCGCAAGTAGTTCAGCTCGCTGTTTCAAGAAAAAGAGAATTTATGGCAGATTCAGGCGCGGCAATAATTACAAGAAATCCAGAAAGTTTGGCAAGCGCTTTGGAAAAAATTTCAAATGATGTAAATATTTTGAAGGCAGAACCATCAACCTCGTCTTTGTTTATAGCTAATCCATTTAGAAAAACTAAAGGCTTTCAATCATGGCTCGGCAATTTGTTTTCAACTCATCCACCAGTAGAAGATAGGATAAGATTACTAAGAGGAATGGTTCTATAAAACTCTCGATTTTAAGTCATTTTTACCGAGCACCCTTAAAGGGTGCTCGGTAAAGTGTTTAGCGGTAAGCATTTTATAGCTTATACGCAAGCTTATAGATATCTCCAGCGCCCATTATGATGACAACATCGCCGGGTTTTGTTTCTTTTTTGAGATAATTTATTATTTTTTCAATCGTAGAAATATAAATTACATTTTGTTTATTAGCTGCCATAACTAACTTTTTAGAATTCACTTTTTTTTCAATTCCTTTTTGCTCGCGTCCCATAACTCC
>JBBTQG010000002.1:7446-14352 GCA_038065795.1 Patescibacteria group bacterium
ATATCAGTAATGAGCAATTTATCAACAGGAGCTTCTTTAAAAACTTTTACAAAATCTTTAAAAAGATATAAAGTTCTTTCATATTGATGTGGTTGAAAAATGCAGATTATTTTATTTTTTGGAAATTTTTCACGCACTCCTTTTAATGTCGCCTTAATTTCAGTTGGATGATGCGCGTAATCTGAAATCAATGTAAAAGGTTTTGTTTTGATAATTTCAAATCTTCGCCAGCTTCCTTTGTATTCGCTAATAGTTTTAAATGAAATTTTATCTGAAATATTCAATATTTTCGCAACAGACAGAACCGCTAACGCATTTGAGATATTATATTCGCCGGGAATTTGCATAATCTTTTTTAATTTTTTTGCGTCTGATTGTTTTAACGAATATTTTATGTTTTTTGCTTTGTTTATAATTTTTGGAATATTTTTATCATCTCCGTTATAAACTAAAATCCCATCTTTTGGCAATTTGTTAATATATTGTTTAAACGCTTTTAAAAGATTTGAAAAATTTTTGTAATAATCAAGATGGTCTGCTTCAATAGAAGTCAAAACAATAATTTTCGGCGAATAATTTAAAAACGAACCAAAATGTTCATCAGCTTCAATAACTAATATTTGGGATTTTCCTATTCTACAATTACTATTTCCAAACTCATTTAATTTTGTTCCAACAATAACTGTTGGGTCAAAATTTGCTTTTGTAAGCAATAATCCCAACATAGAAGTTGTTGTGCTTTTTCCGTGTGTTCCTGAAACTGCAATTGTAAAATGTGTTTTTGTTAAATCGCCCAATGCTTGCGGATAGCTCTGAATTTTGATTCCTTGTTTTTTGGCTTTTTTAATTTCAGGATTGGATAGGGAAACGGCTGGTGAATAAATAACAAGCTCTGTGTTTGCTGGTAAATTTTTTTCGCTATGTTCGCCAATATAAATCTTTGCGCCTAATTTTTTCATAGCGTCTGTAATTTCAGATGATGCAATATCAGACCCAGAAATTTTAAATCCGTTTCCTAAATAATATCTGGCAAGGGCGGAAACACCAATCCCGCCAATTCCTATGAAGTGAATATTTTTTTGCATTTGTTTATATTTTTAAAGTCCTGTATTATTAGAGCTTTATATTTATGTTTATGTGATTAATTATAATGATAATGACTATTGAATAATTATATAAAAAAATATAAAATATACACTACCAATAACACGCTATCGCGCACTATTGGTAGTATGCGATTTATTGTTTGACTATATTTATTTAATCCAAAATGATTAAAAATTTCATCATCTCCTTCAATTTTTGAAGTTTCAATTATTCTTATATATGGACTTATTTGATAAATTTCCGATAAAAAGTCAATCAAGTCATTTGTAGGATAAGGAAAAACAAATACGCTTTTTTGCAACGGATAAAAATTTAATTCTTTTATCTTTTTTACAAAATTATCCCTTTCGCGTTTAAATTTTTCAGGAATATCAAAAATTACAACGCGCCAAATTTTATCCCATTCTTTTTGTAATTGGATTTTAGGTTCATCTATGTTATTGATTATTATTTTTTTAACACCGTCTTTTTTCAAAATAATTTTTGTACCTTCATTTGTTTCAATAATTTTTATTAATCTTTGTTTTTTCATTTTTTCAAATATTCTTTTTAAATCATTTGGATAAATTTTTCTTCTATCGTCTATATCATATACTTTTCTGTGGTTTAATTCTTTAAATATTAAATTAATTGGAATTGCAATTCCGGGCATAGCTATAAATAACGCCATTATACCAATAGTTCCAGTAATTGCCATAGAATAATTCATAATTGTTTTATATACAGATTTTTCTAATTTGCCAATTCGCGGGCGTTTTTGCTTCATTGATGGATATTACTATTATACTACCAATAGTACGCTATCGCGCACTATTGGTAGCGCAGTTATTGAGATTGTTATGGTCATTTGGATTAAAAAAATTATTTGATAGCAAAAATTTAATTGTAAAAATAGTTATTAACAGTTGCTTTTTTTAGTAAAACAAATTAAAATTAATATAACTTCAAAAAATTTATTCAATGAACTTTTCTGTATTATTTTTTATATTTCTCTTATTTCTTTGGTTTGCGTGGCAGGAATTTAAAGACGGCAAACCACAATGGGCTGTTGTTTTTCTAATCGCTGGATTTGCTATATTTATGATGAGTTATGTGAGTAGATATTAAATTAATGTGCTAAATACAAAAATTTATTTCAGTCTTATAACATATTCAAATGGATCGTCGCCTCCAATTATTGTATTAAAATCTCTTTCTTTAATTTTTGGATGATGTGAGTTTAAGCTGGATTCAATAGTTATAATTTTTCTATCATTTTGATCGGTGCTTTTTATTTGATATACAATGACAACATGACCAACTCCGTTTCTTTTATTTTGTAAAATATCGCCTGCTTTTATTCCTTGAATATTATATTTAAAATTGGATATAGGAATTATTTTCCATTCTTTATTTTTAAAAAAATTATCTAAATAATTAGCCAAAACGCATCCTCTTGGCGTTATATCATCTATTGTTAATCTACTATTCAATGTTAAATAAGCCGATGTTAAAGCAAAAAAATTGCAAGCTTCTTGATTACTACCAACTATTGATTTTTGTATTTCTGCATATGTAATTCCAAATCTACCTCCTGATTGTTCATTATATAAATATAAATTATAAGCTGCGCGGACAACGCTACTATATTTTGGCTTTGGTGCCGAAATGCACGATTGTGTTAACGCGAAAGGTTTATATTTCAATGTTCCGCTTACACCCGCCTTGCATTTTAAATGATTTAATAGTTTGTCAATATCTGCATCGGAGAAATTTTTATTTGAAACTTTTCTAAAAATAAAATCGAAATCATTATAAACTGAAGTTAATCGAGGCAATGAATTATGCCAACTCGCATTGGCTAATATCAACCCAGTTTTTTTATTTTTTGTTATAACTGGCACAACAATAGCCACATGACCTACACCCCCCGTTCTTATATTAACTAATACATCCCCAGGTTGTAATTTGGTTATATCAAAATTATATTTACTCCACCCAGCATTACCCATCATAACTGGATAATTATTTGCTACGACTCTACTACATGTATTTGGAATCGCTCTTGCTTCCATAAGTACTCTAAAAATAAAATGCGAACAAGATGTTAACGTACTTTCCGTACCGCCATATTTATTTTTATAACGTTGACGACCCTGTGCATTATTAGCATATGTATGGGCTATTGATACGGCTTCCTGAACTTGCGATGGTAAATTTATTAAGACGCTACTATTTAATATAGAATTATCAAGGGCATTTTTTTGTCCGGTTATTGATTGAAGATATGAATCACCAATGGGAGTTATATTGCCTTCCATATTTGATATATCAAATGTCGGCGGTTCTAATTTTGTTACTTTAAAAATTATTAATTCAGCGTTAAAAATTTCGGGATTTATCCAGAATAATAATACGCCACTTGTAAAAATTATCAATAGTCCAATAATGGCTCCGATTATTTTATTTTTTCCAGCGCCTTTTTTATTTATTGCCGCGCTTGTCATATATTCTACAGCTCCAATTACAATATATAAAAACGCAACAGCAATAGCTAACGCGATTCCCATATTATAAACTCCTTGTATGCATCCTTGTAGGCTACTACCTTCTGCGCAGTATTGTTGTATAAAATTTGTTGGATCCATTATAGAAAAATTTAGGATTTAGGAATTAGAAATTTTTGTTTTTAAATAATTTTTTAATTCAGAAATTTTAATTCGTTCTTGTTTCATGGTGTCTCTGTCGCGGACTGTTAGATCGTCATTTTTCAAACTTTCAAAATCAATTGTCAAGCAATAAGGAGTTCCGATTTCGTCTTGTCTTCTGTATCTTCTTCCAATTGAACCGCTTGCGTCATAATCAACTCTAAATTCACCAAGAAGCGTTTTTAAAACTTCTTGTGATTTTTTAATTAACTCGTCTTTATTTGAAAGCAATGGAAAAATAGCAACCTGAACAGGCGCAATTCGTGAATTTAATTTCAAAACAATGTCTCCTTTTTCACGACCATCGTTTCCGTCAGATTCATTAAATCCATCAACTAATAAAGCCAACATAATTCTTTCAATTCCCATCGTTGGTTCAATAACAAAAGGCAGATATTTTGTGTTGGTTTCAGAATCAAAATATTCAAGACTTGCCCCAGAAAATTTTTGGTGTTGGCTTAAATCATAATCAGTTCTATTTGCAACACCGGCTAATTCCGACCACCCAAAAGGAAATTCATATTCAACATCAACAGTTCGTTTTGAATAATGCGAAAGCGCTTCTTTTGAATGTTCATATCTTCGCAACTTGTTTTTATTTATTCCAATATCAATATAAAATTTTTCCCACAAATTTAACCATTCTTCAAAAATTTTTTCATCTGTTTCTGGCTTTACAAAATATTCTATTTCAGCAATTTCAAATTCACGACTTCTAAAAATAAATCCTCCTGTTGTAATTTCATTTCTAAAAGCTTTCCCGATTTGCGCAATTCCAAAAGGTACTTTTTGCCGCGAACTATCAAGGATAAGTTTGAAGTTAGTGAACATTGATTGCGCTGTTTCTGGGCGAAGATATGTTTTGTCTGCGTCAGTTTCAACAGGACCAAGAAAAGTTTTGAACATTAAATTAAAATCTTTTGATTCCGTAAAATCTTCACTTTTACAATTTTGACATTGTTTTTTATCTCCCATCAAATCTGCCCTAAAACGAGCGTTACATTTTTTACATTCAATCAACGGGTCTGTAAATGAATTTATATGCCCAGAAGCCTCCCATACTTTTGGATTCATAATAATAGAGCCCTCCATTCCAACAACATCTTGTCTTTCCATAACAAATTTTTTCCACCATAGATTTTTAATGGCGTTTTTCATTTCAACGCCTAATGGTCCAAAGTCCCAAATAGCCCCAACGCCTCCATAAATTTCCGAACTCTGAAATATAAAGCCTCGTCTTTTTGTCAAACTTATAATTTGAGATATATTTTCCATTAGTTATTATATTATTTTATATCGCTTAATTTTATGGGTCTTGTTTCTGATGTAAAACTTTTTTGTGAATGTTTACCTTGGGCTGATAATTCCACGGTGTTTAATACTGAAAAATCTTTTGGGTCGCCAATTGGAGGCGTTATCTCAATTTGAAATGCAATGTCAAGTGGCTCGTACACATTCCCAAGATTTGCTGAAATATCTTTGATGTTGTAAAAGAAATCCCCGGTTGCTTGGTTATATGTTAAATTTTCTGGCTCAAAGTTTCCTCCCCAAACGCCTGTTAATTTTACACCAATTGGAATTCTTGTTTTTATTAATACATTTTGAAAATCTTCAGCGGTTGTATTTATGTATAAATGAGCAGTTGCTGTTGTTTTACTCCCCGGAGAAAAAGGGAATTTGCCATAATTTTTTATTATTGAATCATTGTAGTTTAATTGCGAAGATAGAGAAATTTCCCCTGGCAGTATTTTGACATTTTCTGTTTCTACTGACAGCTTTGGAGATAAAATTTGAATCTCAGGAGGGATAGATGATGTTTCCAATGTAGCCTTTACTCGCAATATGAAATTTTTTGAATTAATATTTTGAATCGGATAATCTTTTAATGTTTCAATACCAAAACTTATAGTTCCGCTATCTCCGGGAGAAATTTTATAAAGTTTTTGGTTATTTCGCGCATCCCAAATCAAAGCATTCTCAAACGCTGAATAATATCCATCGGTTCGTATTTTTTCAGAATCAAATGGTCCTTCAAAAACAACCTTTAATCTTGCGTCATTTAAACTAATTGAACTTTTGTTATCCCAGTTTACTGTGTAGGTTATATTATTTTGTAATCCAGTAATATTTTCATCAGGATAAGATTTTATTTCTAAAACAACAGGCGAATTTATAGCTTTTACAGCGACAGGAATTTCATTAAATATAAATTCTTTTCCTTGAAAATTTACAATTGGCAAGACGGTAAATATAGGGTTTAATGGATTTTTTGTAAATTTACCAACGATAATAATTTCTGATAGGGAATTAGGTTCAAAATTTCCAAAATCCCATACCATAAATTCTTCATAAGGCGGGCTATAAGAAATTGATTCAAAATTTCCCGGATTTGTGATTTTTACTTTTAATTCAAATGGTTGATTTGTTATGTTACTTAACTTAAATGATATTTGAAATGGTTCGCCGACAAAAACTTGTTTTGGCGCGTAGGTTTGAAAATCAAAAACAGCTTTTTTGATATTAACTGAAATTTTTCTTTCAATAGAAAACTGTTGATTTTTTTTGGGCGATAGATAATTCAGCGTTATTTTGACTTCTGTGACTTGATTTATTTTTCCAGCAAAAAATAAATTCAATGGAATCTGCTGTTCTTTATTTTGTTCGAGCGTTCCAAGGCTAATTATTTTATTTTTAGAATCAGGTTCATCTAAAAAATATGCGTTATCTCCAAGTTCAATATTTAAACTCGCTTCTTCAAGCGTAGATTTTGAATTGTTTTTTAATTGAATCATATAAATTTCAGGAGATAAAGAATTTACTTCAAGTCGTCCAGCTAAGCTCAAATTAATTCCTGAAATTTGTATCGCTCTGTAATAAATTACAAAAGCAAAAACCAAAAGACTTACGGCAAACACCAAAAAAGACCACCAAAAGAATTTTTTAAGGGGAAAGTTTTTTGTCATTTCTTCAGGGTCTTCTTGCCAAAATTCTTGCTTGAAGGCTTTTTGTTTTTTTGCGCCCAGAGTACTTATTATTTTTCCAAGTCGTCCAGATGACTTTGTTTTATATAGTTCTTTTTCAAGTTCTTCTTCAAAAGGTTTTTGTTCCATTA
>JBBTQG010000003.1:0-33993 GCA_038065795.1 Patescibacteria group bacterium
ATCATAAAAATCCAACCAAAACCGAAACCCCACCCCATTGAATTGTTGCCAAAATTCCACATCATAGGATTGTTATTAGTTTGATTAAGTTTTGAGGAAGACGACCACCCTCCCCACATCATATTCATCATTGGAAAAAAGCCTGCATTCCCCGTTGGCAATGCGGCGGAAGTATCGCAACTGCTCAGCCGTTTGCCCATTGCCGTGTGAGTTTGTTCTTCACCTTTTTCACCTATCATTCTTTTCATCATCTCATTCATCGCAATGTGCCTTAAAATATCTCCGATGGATTGACCCATAAAATATTCGCCAATTTTTTCAAAATCTGAATCATTGAGTTGCGAGCAACTAACCATTTTATTGTTCAAGTCATCTAAAAATTTTTTACCTTCTTGTTCTTCTTGTTGCTGGCTTTGTATCGCCACATTATCGGGAGATGAATTCGGAAAACTCATCATTCCTTGCGCAAAAACATTTCCGCTAAAAAATTGCGAAATTACAACTATGCTGATTATGTAAAAAATAGTTTTTTTCATACTCATATTTTTAGCCAAAAACCAAAACTTTGTCTGAACTTTCAACCATTTTTAATAAATCGGAGATCGTGGAAATATGGCAAACTTTGCTTTCTTCTTTGCCTCTTAATTTAATACAGGTGCCACAAACATAAATTTCACCACTTAATTTTTTGAATTCTGCCACCCTCGCGGAAATATCAAAATCTTTCGTGTCGGAAATAGTATCAAGCTCCGACCCCTCATTCATTAAAAAGATTTCCACTTGATGACCAGCTTTGAGCGCAGTAATTCCGAGACGAAATGTATTCCACGCGTGCTCTGGTTTATTTGATTGTAAAATTATGCCTAATTTCATTTTCTAATTTTAATTTTTTCACATTGCGAAGCAAGATTAATTAGTTCATCCTTGGTAAGAGCATCTTGGGCACAGGGATATAAAATATTGTCCTCTTTATAAATGTGGTCTCTTAAAAGAGAAATCATATCCCGAGTATTTTCTTTGAGTTTATCCTCGTTGTTTTCTTTTAGAGCCTCTCTCATTTTGATTAAATAATCTCTTTTGGCCATATGCTCCATAATCATCATGCCGATAGGACCACCCTCGTTTGGTATACCTTTCCTCTCTAATGCTGGAAACAAAACTTGTTCTTCTTTTTGATGATGAGGCTCAGCGAATGTTTCTGTGAAATGCAGAAATTCTTCTACTTCTGCATGGTTAATTGTTGGCTGATTAATCGCCTTCTCCAAATCGTTAAGATGCTTTAAGATGGTCTGATGATCAGATTTTAACTCCCCTATACAATTGTGATGATGACAATGTTGAGACATAGAATTTCTTATTTTAATAAATCTTCAATCGAAACGCCCAACGTTCTGGCGATTTTTGCCATTGTTTGCACGCTCGGCTTAGGAACGACACCGCTTTCGATTTTGGTAAGCGTTGTGTATTTAATATCCGCTTTCTTAGCTAAATCGTCTTGTGTTAGGCCAAGTTTGGCATGGATTTTCTTGATATTTTCGCTGATTGTTTTTCCACTTGTCATATAAATAAAGTTTTGGTAGTATTGTAGTAAATGAGGTCATTACCCTTATTATTATACTACCAAATGAAATGAATTTAATCAATAAAAAGAAAAGCCCGCTTCTGGCCAGCCCCGCAGCGGCTGGGCAAAGACAAAAAATTCAATTTCGCGTTCAAAATCGGCTGGCGAGCCCTCGCAGAGGGTGAGCCAACAAAGACATTTCCCAACTGGCGGAGGAGGTGGGATTCGAAGGGGCAGAAGCCCCATTCATTTTTATTAAGCAATCGTTAATTATTTTTTTGAACATTACCTAGTTTGTTTTTGAAAATTTCTATTTATACAGATAGCATCAAAGTGGCTTCTCACCCATCATCGCCCCGCAATTATAACTATCAGTGATAGTTATAATTGCGGAGGAGGTGGGATTCGAACCCACGAGCCCCTTGCGGGGCAGAGGTTAGCAACCTCTTGCACTAGGCCTCTATGCGACTCCTCCATATTTTCTAACAGAATTTTTCCAAGGGGCAGGATTCGAACCTGCGTAGGGCAAGCCCGCGAGGTTTACAGCCTCGTGCAATTGACCGCTATGCGACCCTTGGGATAATAAAATTATAAAGCCAAATTTTGGAATTTTAGAAATGATTCCCTTGGGTTCCCCGCGCTATAAATTGCAGAACCGAGAATTATAAAATCAGGGTTAAGAGAAATTATTTTAGAAATATTTTCTTTGTTTATTCCTCCATCAATTGTCATTTTTTGATTTTTTTGTAATTCATTTTTTGTTTCTTGTATTTTTTCAAAAGTATTTTCTATAAATTTTTGTCCAGATTTTCCCGGCTCAACTCCTAAAATTAAAACACCATCAATATATGGCAAGTATTTTTTTATAAATTCAAATTCAACAGAATGGGATAATGCTATATAAATTTTTCTTCTGATTTTTTTAGCGATTTTTATTAGACCATCGGGATTATCAGTTCCTTCTAAATGTAAAATTATTTTTTTTACTCGTTTATTATTCCATTTCAAAATTTCTTGTGGCTTAAGATTTAGCATTAAATGCAACCCAATTTCAATGTCCTCGTCAATTTTTTCAAGGTCAATTGGATTACTCCATGTTTGATAATTACAAAAATTTTCGCTCGCAACATCAATGTGAAATTCTTTTGTTAAATCTTTGAGTAAATCTATTTTATTTTTAACTTCTTCAAATGTTTGAGAATTAATTGCTGGAATTATTTTCATATTCAGTTATTTTGTTCAGTCTTCGTAAATGTTTTTCATTAGCGATAAACTCTGTGTTTAAAAATATATCTACAAGCTCCCATGCTAAATTTTCATCAATAAAATCCGCAGGCAAGCACAAAATATTTATGTCGTCATCTTCGCGAGCTTTTTTTGTAATTCCTAAAGAATCAATTAGCGCCGCTCTAATACCGTTAACTTTATTGGAGGCAATGCAAACTCCTGCTCCTGTTCCGCAAAGCAAAACGCCTTTATTTTGAATGTTTGCTGAAACATTTTGAGCCACATCAAGAGCAAAATTCGTATAATCGTCTTCTGGTTCAAATTCATTTGCCCCCAAATCTTCAAATTCATAATTATGCAATTCTAATTTCTCTTTAATTTTTTCTTTTAATTCAAACCCTCTGTGGTCAGCTCCAATGTAAATCATTATTATAATTTTACAACTTTTTTATTTTTCTGCGGATTTTTTCAATAGCAAAATTGAACCAGTATTTTTTGGAAAAGGCGTAATCCATTGCTGGAATAAATTTGAGTAATTCGCCACCAAATCCTTTTTTAAATTGTGTCAATCCCCACCATGGATGTTTTTTGTTTACTGATAACGTTATGCCCCAGAAATTATAATATTTACACCCAGCATTTTTTGCGTCTAATATTATTTGCCACTGAAGTTTGTGATTAATTGGTTCTTTTATTGGCAAGCTACCGCTATGATGATAAAAAGCGATATTATGAGAATAAACAATCAAGGCGCAAGAAACAATTTTTCCTTCAACTTTTCCAAAATACAATAACGCCTTTTTTTCGTTTCCAAAAATTTCAAATTCTTTTTTTATGAGATTATATGAATATGGAGCGAATTCTTTTCGTTTTGCCAAGTCTTCATAAATTTTCCAAAACTCGTCAATTTTAGAAAGAGCTGTTGAACATTCAATTTCTAAATAAGGTTTTTTCATTGCATCATTAACCAATTTTTTATTTGTAGAAGTCATTTCATTTAATAACTCTTCCTCGCTTTTTTGTAAATTTTTTACCCACATATTTTCAGAAACAGAATATATCGGGGCAGGGCGGAACTCAATTTTTTTCAGCGCCGCAATATCATCGTCATTAAACAGCGTTGATGAATTTAATCGTATAAAAGCGTATCGTTTATGATAATCTTCTAATTTTAAAAATTTTATAATCTCAATAATTATGGAAGCGAATTGATTTTCAATAATAATTTGTGTGCTTAATACTGGTCCGTGAGGAATAAGTAAAAAATTTCCACGCTTCGCCTTATATCCAATAATTTGACATACCCCCATTAAGTCAGCGTTAGTCTGCGAATTATAAATTTCCAATCGTAAAATTTCATGCCCTAAGCTTTTTTCAATTTCACCCCATTCAAAATCTTGTAAAAAACTTTGTGGCTGAACTTCATTTAAAAAATTATCCCAATTTTCCTTGTTGGCTGTTTTTTTTATTTTATACATTTTTAATTTTTTATATTTTTTTTAATTTATTATTCCAATGTTTTTGAGAATTTAAGAATAGTTTTTTATACTTTTATTTAATTGCTCTTTAAAATTTTAGCGATTAAACGCGCGTCTTCTTCTGTTGTGTTAATATTTGTTGGTAAATTATATGAGCTTAAAGCTAATTTTTCAGCATTAGGGCATTTTCCATAATAATATCCAAATCTATCCAATCTTTTTTGAACTGGCGCTAAAACAGATTTATACCAATGCCCGATGTAAATGTGTTCTTTTTTAAATTTTTCAATAATTTTTTGCGGTTTTAATGAAAACATTTGGTATCTTAAATAAATTGGTTCGCTTTCTGGGGAGACATTTCCAAAATGAAACACTCCTTCTTTTTTATAAATATTAGCAAGGTGTTTTCTGTGCTCATTAAATTTTTCAAGTTTATTCAATTGATTTTCTAAAATTTCAAAAAAAACATCAGGCATTTTTGAAATATATTGTTTTGTTATTAGCCCCCTTTTTTCTATTGGTTCAATTTCCAGAGACGAAAGTTTTAAGTGTTTTAATAAAAACATTAAAGATTTGCCGATGGAGGTGTAATATTTTTTAGCTTGCCATGAAATAATCCCGTGAATTAATTGTTTTCTTGTCCAAGATTTTGAAGGCTCTGGAAGTGTTTCATAAAATTTTTTAAATTGCTCGGAAAGTCTTTTGTTATTTATTACAAGCGCCCCGCCAATTAAACTGCTTATTACTTTATTTCTGCCAAAACTTAATAAAGCAACATCGCCAAAGTTTCCTAAATATTTGCCGTCATATTTTGCTCCAAAAGAATGGGCTAAATTTTCAATAACAAAAAGATTATTTTCTTTTGCGGTTTGTAGAATATTTTTATAGTCAGCAGGAAATCCGAAAGTATTTTGAATAATTAAAACGCCTGTGTCTTTGTCAATATTTTTTTTCAAATCTTCATTTGATATATTCGCGCTGTTTTCTTCAATATCAACAAAAACAGGAATACCTCCCGCGAATTTTATTGAATTGGCAACAACAAGACAAGAGTACCCTTGCGTTAAAACTTTTTTTCTAAAATTTTGTGCCAGATAAAACTTTAGAAACGCAGATAACGCGCCTCGCGCAGAAGAGAAAAAATAAAAATCTCCATTTGAAAAATAGCGTTTAAGTATTTTTTCAACATTTTCGCGTGAGCCTGTATTTGATTTATTTGAATTTGAAAATACAAATTTTTTAACAATTTGAATATCATCTTTCTCAAAATTCGGCAAAAAATCAATGTGAACCCCGTTAAAAAATTTGGAATTACAGCTTAGTTCTTTCCGAATTACTTTGTTCATTTTCTTAAATTTTACACCCTCAGGCGAATAATCTTTTTTAACGGGGTGAATTAAGTTTTTCATTTTATTATCTCAAAAATCCAATTTGGAACGCGACCTAAAATCAAAATCCCGCAATTTTCTTTTTGTAATTCGTTGTAAAAATTTTTAAATTTTTCTTCATCTATAATTTCCGTGTTGTTGAGATTTTCAGTGAAAATATCAGAAAAATCTTTGAAAGTTAAAAATACTTTATCGGTTTTTTTAAAAGTTTCAATTATATTTTTATAATAACTTTGCGTTTCAGCGCCCAATTCTAAAATCCCGGCAAAAATAATTATCTTCGTTTGCAATTCTAAATTTACAAAATATTCTGCGCCTTTTTGAACTCCTACAATATTTGCGTTATATGAGTCATCTATTATCAGCGGGTTTTCTTTTTTGGATATAGTATATGAATGTTGTAATAATTTTAATTCTTTAATTTTGTCTGTTAATTCATCGGGCTTGATTCCATTTAAATAACAACCAGCCATTACTCCAATTAAATTATCAATTTGTTGAGGAGTGATTAAATTAGTTTCAAATTCTGTTTCGCCTTCTGGATAAACAAAAGTAAATTTTGTTCCATTTAAAGAATAATTTTCGTTTTTACTATAAAAATGACCATCTCTCCCATACAGATATTTGTTTGTGATATTTAATCCGCTAAAAATATCTTTTACTAATTCATCATCGCCGTTTAATATCGCAATTCGCGTTTGTTGTTCTCGCGCAAAAATTTCTAATTTGGTTTTAATAATTTTCTCCATTGAACCAAATGTTGCAATGTGTTGCGGAGCTAATCCTGTCAAATAAACAATGTCTGGTTCAAAAATATTCACAACTGTTTCAATATCTCCAACAATTCTCGCTCCCATTTCTAAAATTAAATAATCAATATTTTTTAAATCAGCGTCAATAACAAACTGCGTTAAGCCTATTTCAGCGTTTAAGCGCAGTGGCGATTTTAAAACTTTATATCTTACAGATAAAAGTTGAGCTAATAATTCTTTGGTTGTTGATTTTCCGTAGCTTCCTGTAATTCCAATTACTTTTCCGCCATTTTTTTTGAATTCAATAATTTTAGCGGTTGCTTTTTTGTGTAAAGGTTTTATAAAGATTTTTGTCAAGAAATTTGCGATAAAAGTTGAAATTAAAACAATAGGGAATTGTCCAATTTTTGCTAAAAGAAAAACGACAATCAAAAGATTTGTATTTGAATATTGAAGTATTCTAAAAATTAAAATTAAAAGCAAGGCGTTTATAAATAAAAATTTTGGAGTCCATTTAAAACTTTTTAAAAATTCTTTGCGTTTGCTAAATAAAGCAATAACTAAAATTAAAGATAATAAACCCCAGATTGAGTGTATTGGAAAATTGGCTCCTGTTATCGCTATGGCTAAAAGAGCGAACCAAATCAAACCAATAACAATCTCGCGTTTTTCAAAAAATATTTTCCAACTTGAAGGTAAATCAAAATGCGCCCAAATTGACGGGGAAAAGTAGTCTTTAATCTGAATAATTTTCAGTAAAGGCAAACTCGTCCAAAGATAAATTATCAATGAAATCAAAAGTGTCATAATATAATTTTAATTCAAAAATCAAAAGTATTTTAAATCCTAAAAATATGTTATAATTTAATATAGAAGTCTGTACGGTGCAACAAAAAAAGGAAGTGATTGACACGCAAGATGACATTTGTTTACAAGAAAGTCAATGGCGTCGTTGCTATGTGAAAGCATGCGTCAATAGAGCAACCAAAGTCGTTTCTGGCGATGGTAATAGGCGAGGCAGCATCTTGCTTTGCGGAGAGCATACCTTGAAAGATTATGAAAACTCGCGGGACTCCGTGGAGAGAATATGCACCGAAAGATAGTCAGCGCCCGTTTTGTGTTGACTTGGTTGCGTAAGTTCATCGTGCGAGTTATTGTAGCGATGGACTTTTTTTATTCCAATTTTTCATATGAGTATAACAAGTAGTTGAAAGATTGAGAACCCCACACCAAACCCACTTGGCTAATTTATAAATTCTATACTTTTACTTTGCAAATAAAATGTACCGAATAACTATAAATCTATATTTTTAAGCGTTTTGGTGCGTGGGCGCCAAAAAGTTTTTTATGTATTCGGAGAAGGTTTTAGGGTCTTTTAGGTGAAAGCTGTGTCCTCCGGGATGAATTGTTATTTTTGCGTTCGGTAACAATTTTTTGATTTTTAATCCTTGATTTAGCGGAGTCATTGTATCGGTATTTCCCCACAAAACTAATGTTTCAGTTTTTATTTTCGGTAAAATGTCCGTTAAGTCCTCTTCTAAAACATTTGACATTGTTTTCTGCATAATCGCAGAAAGTTTCGCATAATCGGAATTTCTTACAAAAATTTTATAGAATATTTTTCTTAAAAATGGAAATCGCGCAAAAATAATTCTACCAATATTTTTAAATGATTCAAGATTGAAAAACAGGTTTTCGGAGTTTTTATTTTCGCGTATGCAAGCCGCGTTATACAGAACTAATTTTTTAACTTTTTCAGGATAAAGTTCCGCAAATTTAGCGGCAACTTGTCCGCCAAAAGAATGTCCTAAAATAGAAACAGTTGGATGCGGGAGGTGGGGAGTGAGATTGTCAATGTATTGATTTAAGTATTCTACGAAATCATTTAATTGCCAAGAATTCTCTGGTTGAGGATTTTGTCCAAACCCCGGAAATTCAATAATATGGACATCAAATTTTTTGCCGTTTTTCTTGCTAAATAGCAAGAAGGGTAAAATATTTTCATAATATTCAGCAATAGAATGTTCTTTGTCTCCGATATATTTTGTCACCCAGCCCGGAAGTATAATCAAAGTTTCCATAAAATTAATTATAACCCGTTTAAAATCTACATATGACTTTAAAAGATTTAGAAATTCCGTTAAGAGAATTTAAAAGATTCGGCGATAAAACTATTGCTAATTTAGAGAAAGGCGGATTAAAAACCATCAGAGATTTAATTTATTATTTTCCATATCGTTACGAGGATTTGACAAAAGTTGTCAAAATTAAAGATATTATGGATTGTAATAAGGCTGGCGTTCAAGATGATAAAACAATTTTAGTTATTGGAGAAGTTAGTAATGTAAAAATTTTTCGTTCTCCAAGAAAAAAATTTATTATTGTGAACGCAACAGTTACAGATGAAACTGGGAAATTAAGAATTATTTGGTTTAATCAATATTATCTCGCGCAAACTTTTAAGGACAATCCAAAAGTCGCTTTATGGGGAAAATTATCAAAAGGCAAATACGGATTAAATCTTTCAAACCCACAATTTGAGAAATTAGAAGCTGGAAGTGGAATCCGCCAACTGGCGGAGGAAGTTGAATTTCAGCCGAGAATTTTGCCGGTTTATAGTGAAACGGCTGGAATTTATAGCTCATTTTTTGAGAAAAATATCAAAGACATTTTTGAGAATTATGAAATTGAAAAAATAAAAGACCCAATTCCGCAAAAAATACTTACGGAAATCCCAAATCTCAAATTCCAAATCCTAAAATTGGGTGAGGCGCTTGCGAGCATTCATAATCCAAAAAGTTTTGAGCAAATTAAGGAAGCGAGACATCTTCTTGCGTTTGAAGAAATTTTTTATATTCAGTTGCAACTATTAAAACGAAAAAAAAATGCAGTGAAAGAAAAAGCGCCAATTGTGAGCGTTGATAAAAAATTGGTAGATGATTTTTTGAGTAATTTTGATTTTGAATTAACAGGCGACCAGAATAAAGTTTTGGGTGAAATTTTAGATGATTTAAGGAAGCCATATCCGATGAATAGATTATTGCAAGGAGAAGTCGGAGCAGGGAAGACTTTAATTGCTGAAATCGCGGCATTAATGCTTGTAAATAGTGGCTACCAAGTTTTAATGATGGCGCCGACTGAAATTTTAGCAAGACAACATTTTGGCAGAATTTTGGAAGATTTTTCAAAACTGGATTTTGGAGTTGGTCTTTGGGTTTCAAAAGACGGATGCTATGGTCACCATGGATTTAGGGCAAAAAAATCTCCAACGGAAATTTTAAAAATGGTTTCGCAAAAAAGAATAAATTTTCTTGTCGGCACCCACGCTCTTCTTGAAGCAAAAACAGAATTTTCAGATGTTGGACTGGTAGTCATTGATGAACAGCAAAGATTTGGAATTGCGCAAAGAAAAAAACTTTTGAAATTATCATCACAGAAATTTTCACCGCATATTTTGTCAATGACAGCAACTCCAATTCCAAGAACACTCGCTCTTACTTTTTACGGAGACTTGGATTTGTCAATTATTCGGGAACGACCAAAAGAAAGAAAAAAAGTTGATACATTTATAGTGAGACCGGAAAAACGAGAACAACTTTGGGGATTTGTAAAAAAGGAAATTGAAAAAGGGCATCAAACATTTATTATATGCCCCAGAGTTGAGGTTAGGGATGGGGCGATAGAAATGAGAAGTGAAATTAAAGCTGTAAAGGAGGAATACGAACGGATTAAAAAAATATTTCCCGAGTTTAATGTTGAGATGATGTATGGAAAAATGAAAGCAGGTGAAAAAGAAAACGCGTTGAAAAAATTACAAAACGCAGAAACGCAAATTTTAGTTGCGTCATCTGTTATTGAAGTTGGAATTGATTTGCCGCTAGCGACTGTGATAATTGTTGAAGGTTCTGAAAGATTTGGATTAAGTCAATTACATCAATTGCGTGGAAGAGTCGGTAGGTCAATACATAAAAGTTTTTGTTTTTTGGTAATGGAAAATTATTCTTCAACAGCATATGAAAGATTAAAGGCTATTGTTAGGTCTGATAATGCATTAGAACTTGCAGAAAAAGATTTGGAAATTAGAGGGGCAGGGGAGCTTTTGGGCGAAAGACAATCAGGAGTTTCAGATTTGGCGATGCAGGCGTTGAAAGATGCTAATTTGGTTCAAATTGTAAAAGAATCTTCGGAAAAATTAATGGCAGAAAATCCAGAGTTAAAAGATTTGCCGTTACTAAGGGAGGAGATTGATAAAAGAGTGGATATAACAGGATAATCGTTCGTTACTCTAATATTACTAGGTAGCGGTGCATATTAGGGTTGATTTTCAAAAATAATATCTTATAATTAAATTAGTAAACATTCTGCGGTGCGTCCTAGTTGTTCTGGCTCGTAATGTGTCTTCCTAAATCCGAAATGGATGCAGGGCTCTTAGACACGACGCGCGAAGAACACAAGAGTCCCCGTGAATGGTTTACTGGGAAAGTTATAAGCGGAGTTGACTTGTCCTCCGACGCTTTCCTTTTTTTATTTTTTATAGAAAATTCTTTTAAAATTTCAAGATTGGTTATTTTTGTATTGCTTCTAATCCCGGTAAAGTTTCATTTGCTAAATAATTTAACATCGCTCCGCCACCAGTGGAAATAAAATCAAATTTGCTATGAAGCTTGTGTTTATATAAAAATGAAATTGTATCTCCTCCGCCAACGATTGTAAAATTTTTCATCCTTACTAGTTCTTTTGCAAACAATAAAGTTCCTGCTTCAGATTCTCCATCAGAAAGTTTTGCAAATGGTCCATTCCAAACAATAATGTCCATTTTTTTTAATCTTTTTAAAAATATTTTTATGCTTTTTAAGTCTGTGTCATCGTTGACTTTTTGCGGGATTAAAATTCTGTCATTTTCTATTTGGTGTGTTTCAGTAAATTCTTTTGCGGTTAATCCACCTAAAACAATCAAATCCGCTTTGTTTAAAAATTTTTTTATTAAAGGCAATTTTGTTTCAATTTTCGCTCCACCAATCACAATCGCTAATTTATTATCACTTTCAAAAACTTTGTTTAAGTTCCTTATTTCATTTTCGAAATTTATTCCAAAATACGAAGGTAAAAATTTTGGGATTTCAATAATTGACGCGTGATTTCTATGGCTAACAGAAAACGCCTCATTTACAAAAACATCGGCAAGTTCGGATAAACTTTTTGCAAATTCAATATCGTTTTTTTCTTCGCCTTCAAAAAATCTCAAATTTTCTAAAAGTATAAATTTATCATTAGGCAATGCCGAAAATGACGGAAATGACGAAAAATAAGTTTTCGTCATTTCCGTCGCTGAAAATGAATTATCATTTTCAGCATTATTTTTCGGCGCTAAAAACGACTTATCGTTTTTAGCGTTTTCTTCATACTTCCAATTCACAAACTTAAATTCTGGCAGATACGGAATAAATTTTTCCAAAGAATAATCTGCGTATCCACGTTGGTCAGCATATGGCGGTTGTCCTAAATGTGAAATGAAAATAATCTGTTTCGCTGATTCTAAGAATTTTAATAAATCTTTTGCAATTTTAATTCTGTAATTTTCAATCTGCGTAAATCCGCATGTTTCAATATTGAGATCAACTCTCACTAAAACTCTTTTGTCTATAATTTTGTTTATATTCTTGCTTAATAAATATTTGTTATTTAGTTTTACCATTTTACTTGATAGTATTATAATGCTAATCCTTGAACGGGCTTTAGCCCCATAACAAGAATTTATTTTTCAATTTAATCATTTTGCATAAATCTGTATTGGATTGCTTCGCCAATGTGTTTTGAATTTATTATTTTTTCATTTTCCATATCTGCAATTGTTCGTCCAACTTTTAAGATTTTATGAACAGCGCGCAAAGACAATTTATAATTATCAACAGCTTTTTCAAGTATATTTTCAGCTGATTTTTCAGCATTGCAGTAAATTTTCATTTCTTTTGGAGATAACTCTCCATTATATTTGCCTTGCCTGTTAAATTGAAGAACTTTTAATTTTAAAATGTTTTGTTTAATTTTTTCAAGGTCAATTTTATTATCTTTAAAAATTTTCTCGCCCTCAATTCTTGGAACAAGCAAATATATGTCTAATCTATCCAAAATCGGACCAGAAATTTTTTTCTGATATCGGCGTATTTCCGAAGTTGAACAAGAGCATTCTTTTTCTTTGTCTTGATAAAATCCGCAAGGGCAGGGATTATAAGCGCCAATAAATAAAAAGTTTGTCGGAATTTTTAATCTGCGTTTAGCTCGCGAGATTGTAATTTCTTTATTTTCAAGCGGTTCTCTTAATCCTTCCAAAACATCGCGTCTAAATTCTGGAAGTTCGTCTAAAAATAAAATTCCTCTATGCGCTAAACTTATTTCACCGGGTCGCGGAGAACTTCCTCCCCCTAAAATTGATACAGGCGAAGCAGTATGATGCGGATTGCGAAATGGAGGATAAAAAACAAACTCATCTTGCAATTCACCGCAAGAACTATAAATCCCCGTAATTTCAAGAGATTCTTCGTAATTTAACGGCGGAAGTAAATGTGTAAGCGCTTTCCCAATCAAAGTTTTTCCTGTTCCCGGTGGTCCATAGAGTAAAAGATTGTGTCGTCCCGCGCCAACAATTTCAAGCGCCCTCCAAAGATGTGGCGGAAGTTTTAAGAAATCCAAATCAATTTCCAGTGGCTTAGGATTAAATTTTTCGGATTTAATCGGAGGTTTTATTTTTATACCTTCAAGGAATTCAACAACTTCATTCAAATTTTCAAACGAATAAATTTCAGCATCTTTTAAAAATCTGATTTCAAATTCATTTTGTGCGGGTATAAAAAATTTTTTAAATCCAAGCTTTGAAGCTTTGAGAATAATAGGAAGAACTCCTTGAATTTTTTTTAAATTTCCGTCAAGTCCAAGCTCGCCTAAAAATAACACCTTATCTAATCCAGAAAAACTGATTTGTTCCGATGCTTTTAAAAAACTAATTGCAATTGCTAAATCTAAAAGCGCCCCACCTTTTTTAATATCACCGGGAGCTAAATTGACAATTGTTTTCGCGTTGAATTTTAATGGAGGCTTTGCTTTAATTGATTTAATCGCAAGCGTAAGTCGTTCGCGCGATTCGCCGATGCTTTTGTCAGCAAGACCTACTATATTGAAGCTGGTCAATCCCTTCAAAAGTCCTGTTTCAATTTCAACAATTTGAGGTTCTATTCCGTCCAAGACCGCTGAAAAAGTTTTTGCAATCATTTATTTAATTTATACAAGGTGAGTAAAATTTTCTCGATCATTGCAGTCGGTTCGCTCCAGCGGCGAACCGCTGCTCATCTCTCACCCCACCAACCGAGCACCATAAATGGTGCTCGGACCAATCTTGGCGGGGCTACGAGGCGTGCTCTCAAAAACTTTACTCACCTTGGATTATATGAAAATTATAAGGCATAGAATAAGCCGGATTTTGTCTTGCCCCGCTTAGCGGGGTGAAGTAGTCATCTATCTAGCCATAAACTTGCGTTTATGGTCAAGCGGTACTCCCAGCACCATAAATGATGCTCGATACGACCTTGAACCCAGAACTCAAAAACCGCTACGGCAAAATTGCTTTTGCCGAGATGACGGTAGCAAAAGAATGAATGATTTCACACCCGTCAACTTTTCACCTTTTTTACTCCGCTAAGCGGAGTCGTAGTATTGTCTCTGTGATTTTTGTCAGACATTACTGCCTGCCTCCTTTTAGGGGGATTCACTCGCGCACCCTTTATACCATTATTACAAGGAGATATTACCGATAAAACAATGTGCCTTCATTAGATATAAAGGGTGCGCGATGGGTTTCCGGACTTTCCTCCTATCCGTAGTTTTTGTAAATTAAAAATTTACAAAAACTACGGATAGGCGACCACTTTCCATACCTTAATATAATTATATCCCATATATTTGCTTTTTACAATTTTTTGGGTATAATTTGAGTATCGTGGAAGTCAGTCCACGCAGTATTTAATATATTCATAAAATAATTAAAACGCCGAAAATAATTTATTATTTTTGGCGCTGAAATTTGAAAATGTTGAATTTTCAGATTTCAGCTTTACTGAAAAATGCCGACAATACATCAATTAACAAAAAAGGGAAGAAAATCTAAGAAAAAGAAGCCAAAAGCCGCGGCGCTTTTGAGTGTTTATAATACTTTAAAAAGAAAAGAGAAATTTTTAGCATCTTCATTTAAGCGAGGCGTTTGTCTTAGGGTCTATACAATGACTCCCAAAAAACCAAATTCAGCCTTGAGAAAAGTTGCAAAAGTTAGATTGAGTAATGGCAAAGAAGTAACAGTTTATATTCCGGGAATGGGACATAGTTTGCAGGAGCACTCCATTGTTTTAATTCGCGGAGGAAGAGTGAGAGATTTGCCGGGAATAAGATATCATATTGTTAGAGGAAAATATGATACAACAGGAGTTGAGGGCAGAAAACAGAGTCGTTCTAAGTATGGCGCAAAAGCTCCGAAGTAATAAATTACTATAGAAAATGAGAAAAAAATCAACATATAAAAAAAATTGGTCAGCTGACCCTGTTTTTAATAGCATAGCTGTAACAAGATTTATAAATAATTTAATGATAGGTGGTGGAAAGGCGACTGCTCAGAAAATTTTTTATCAAGCAATGGATGAAATCAAAAAACAGACAGATGAGAATCCTTTTAAGGTTTTTCAATCAGCTTTAAAAAATGTTGCGCCAAATTTGGAAGTTTGGGGAAGGAGAGTTGGTGGAGCTTCTTATTTGATTCCAAGAGTAGTAAGACCCGAGAGAAGATTTTCATGTGCTGTAAAATGGATTGTTAAGGCAGTTGTTAATAAAAAAGGAAAACCTTCGTATATTAAACTCGCAGATGAACTCATTGCGGCAAGCAAAAATGAAGGTGGCGCTGTTAAGAAAAAAGAAGATGTTCACAAGCAGGCGGATATGAACAGAGCATTCGCGCATTTCGCTTGGTGGGGAAGGAAAAAGAGATAAATCAAGAATCTCTATAATTTATTAAAAAATTTTACATCATTCAAAAAATTCTTTATAATAATAGAATAATGAATCGGGTTATAATTGCCGAAAAAGAATATCAAGATTTAAAAAAGCAAGCAAAAGCGTATAGAAATTTAGTTAGTAAAGTTTTTGAATCTGCAATAAAAGATCCAATTAGCGAAGTAGTTGATGATTTCAAAAAAACAAATTTTTATAGCGAGGATTTTTTGGTTGACCTTGAAAATGGTCTTAGAAAATCTTCTTATTCAAAAACAAATCTATGATATTAAAGCCATTGAGGAAAGACCTCGTTGAATTTATTAAAAAGCATAGATTGACTAAAAAATGGTTAAAAGTAAAAAAATTATTTGAGAGCAATAAAAATCACCCGTCATTAGATACAGAACTTTTAAACCCTAAATGGCGAGGTATTTACTCTCTTAGGATAGATAAAAGGTATAGAGCGCTATTTTTTATTATAAGCGCAGAAGAAGCAGAGATTTTTCTCCTGCAACCTATTGTGGTCGATTGTTGACCAGTTTGATTACTACTATAATTATATCAAACTATTAAAAATAAGTCAAGTTTTTGACATCGCTACGCTATTTTTAGATTTGGGTGGTTTTGTGGTATAATTTATAAGTCAATGAAAGTGGTTTTTACTGGTCATTTTTTGAAAAGATTAAGCGAACGCAATTTAAATAAATTACAAGTTAGGGAAGTTATATTAAATCCCGATAAAATAGTCAAAGAAAAACCCAATAGATTTAGGGCTATGAAATTTATATCCAAAAACAATAAGCCGTTTTTGTTTATCGTAATTTATGATAAAATAAATAATAAAAAAGTTGAGGTTGTAACGGCTTTTTTGACGAGTAAGATTAAACGATACATAGATTAATGAAAATTGAATACGATAAAAAATTAGATGCAATGTATATAAAATTTCTTGATGGAAATTATGTTGAAAGCGAAGAAGTTTCTGCTGGAGTGATTTTTGATTATGATAAAAAAGGCAAAATAATGGGCATTGAAATTTTAGACGCTTCAAAAAAATTATCAACAAAAAAATCCAATCAAATTTTTAATACAAGCAAAATTTCCTTAGAACCATCGTATTCTACATAATAATAAGATTTACGCGTTAATATATTTAATTATTGTAAAATAATAAAGCATAAAATAACAAGTTGTTTTGGGCTTTAAAAAACAGATTTTTGACAATATTGTTATTTTAGGTTATAAAAATGAACAGAATTTATCCAATTGAAAAAACTAGGGATATAGGAATTATCGCGCATATTGACGCAGGAAAAACAACAGTTACTGAAAGAGTTTTATTTTACACAGGAATCAATTATAAAATTGGTGAAGTCCATGAAGGAGCCGCAACAACTGATTGGATGCCTCAAGAACGAGAAAGGGGAATTACAATTACAGCCGCGGCAACAACTTGTTTTTGGACGCAAACTTATAGAAATTCGCCCAACAGAGATAAGAAAGAGCAAATGGAATTTCGGTTAAATCTTATTGATACCCCGGGGCATGTTGATTTTACAGCTGAAGTTGAAAGGTCTTTGCGTGTTTTAGATGGAGCTGTTGTTGTTTTTGACGGAGTGCAGGGAGTAGAGGCGCAATCTGAAACAGTTTGGCATCAAGCCGATACCTATAGCGTCCCGAGAATTTGTTTTATAAATAAACTTGATAGAATGGGAGCGAGTTTTGAAGATTCCTTGCAATCAATTCATGATAGATTGACAACAAGCGCTGTGCCAATAAATATTCCAATGGGGTTGGAAGAAAATCATAAAGGAATTATTGATTTAATAGAAATGAAAGCGGTTTATTTTGAAGGAGACAACGGAGAAAATGTTGAGTATAAAGAAATTCCAAGTGAGTATAAAGATGAGGCTGAAAAATCTAAAAATTTTATGCTTGAAAAATTAGCTGAAAGCGATGAGGAGTTTATGAATAAATATTTTGCTAAGAATTTTACAAAAGATGACATTAGAGCTGCGATACGAAGAGGAACGATAAGCGGTCTTTTTATTCCTGTTTATTGCGGTTCTGCTTTAAAAAATAAAGGAGTTCAACCAGTATTAGATGGGGTTATTGATTTTTTGCCATCTCCTATTGACACGCCTCCGATTGAAGGAATTGACCCTAAAACTGATATTAAAATCACAAGAAAGAATTCTGACGATGACCCATTTTCAGGATTGGTTTTTAAAATTGCGGTTGACCCGTTTGTTGGGTCGTTATCGTATATTAGAATTTATTCTGGAATTTTAAATCGTGGCGACACTGTATTAAATCCAACAACAAACGAGACAATTAGAATTGGTAGAATTGTAAGAATGCACGCCAATCAAAGAGAAGAAGTCGATGCTATTTTTTCTGGAGACATAGGAGCGATTATTGGATTAAAAGATTCAAAAACTGGCGAAACATTATGTTCTCCAAAGGCGCCAATTATTTTAGAAAAAATTAATTTTCACGAACCTGTTATTTGGATGAAAATTGAGCCAAAGACAAAAATTGACCAAGAAAAAATGGGAACAAGTTTAAAGGCTTTATCAAATGAAGACCCGACTTTTAATATAAGAATTGACCATGAAACCGCAGAAACATTGATTGGAGGTATGGGTGAATTACATTTGGAAATTATGGCTGATAGATTGAAAAGAGAATTTAGAGTTGAAACAAATGTTGGGAAACCGCAGGTTGCTTTTAGGGAAACAATAACTAAAAAAGAAGAAGCAGAAGGAAAATATATTAGACAATCAGGCGGTAGGGGTCAGTATGGGCATGTAAAAATTAGAGTAGAACCGCTTGAAAGAGATGCTGGATTTGAATTTGTTAATGCGATTAAGGGAGGAAGAATTCCTGAAGAATATATTCCATCTGTTGAAAAGGGAATTATTGAAGCTATGGAAAAAGGAGTTTTGGCTGGATATCCGATGAAAGATATGAAGGTTACTTTATATGATGGAAGCTATCACGATGTTGACTCATCGGATATCGCTTTTAAAATCGCAGGGTCAATCGCGCTTCAAGGCGCGGTAAAAAGAGCTGGACCTATATTCTTAGAGCCGATTATGAAATTAGAAGTTGTGCTGCCTATAGAATTTTTAGGAGACATCACAGGAGATATGGCGGCAAGACGAGCGAGGATTGAAGAAGTTTCAGATAGAAAAAATTTGAAAGTTATCAAATCGAGCGTTCCTCTCGCGGAAGTTTTTGGATATGTGACAACAGTCAGGTCTTTAACACAGGGAAGAGGATTTTCAACTTTGGAATTTTCTCATTATCAAGAAGTCCCAGCGCATTTGCAGGAGAGTATTATAAATAATAGAGTAGGAGGTAAAAGATAATAAATCAACGCGTTATTGGTCGCGCTGAAAAAAAATTTTAAAAATATAAATTTGTAATTAAATAAAATTTATAAATTAGCCAAATGGGTTTGGTGCGTGGTCTTAATGTTGAATGCTATAAATAGCATTCAACATTAAGATATAAAAATTTTGTTGAAAAATTGAAAAATAATTCAGCGAACTTAAGTAAAATGATGTTCGTTTTAATACTTAAGTAAAAATTAAAAATTTATACGGGAAAACACTGATAAATTGTGGCACATATAACATCAAGCGTTGGTGTTTTCAAAGAAATTACAAATGCTTGCATAAAAAATTAAATCAAAGATAGAATTCATTTTTTCGTATAATAATCTTATAAAAGTATGAAAATAGGAAATAAGGGACAGCTTTTTTTGGAGGTTTTAATATCTTTGCTTGTTCTTTCAATAATTTTAGTGGGGGTTTTAAATATTTTATCCCTTACTCCTAAAATAGTTTTTTTCTCGGAAAAAAATCAAACTATTTCAAGTTTGCTTAATGAGTATATGAATATTGCGCTATCTTTTAGATATAAATATGACGATATAAAAAATTTAAGTTCTAGTCAAGACCATTATTTTGAAAAGTCGCAAGACGATTGGGCAGTTCATACAAATGCGCAAGAAACTATAATGGCAGAAGGAAATGCGTATAAAAGATATTTCAGGATAGCTAATTATAGTGGTAGCGATTCAAAATTAATGACAATTTATCTGTCATCAACTTCAACTACGGAAAGTTTACAAATAATTATTACAGAATGGCAACAAGAAAATTAAAAGGATTTACAATTATAGAATTTCTTTTATACATTGGAATTGCGGGGATTTTTATTGCAATAATATTACCGATAATAACCAGAACTATAAAAAGCGTTTCGTATTATCAGGCAAAAGTAAATGTGCGAAACGAGTTTTCAAAAATTTCTCAAAAAATAATGCAAGAAAGCCAAAATGCTGATAGTTTGAATATTTTGCCTAATTGGGGTATAATATTCTGGAAGGGCAATGAGTATTTAGAGCTCAGAGTAACAAAGCCGAATCTAATAAGCGGGACAAAGCTTACTGGTTATGCATGGAGTTATCAGGTTGGAGGAATAGCCTTAAATGGGACAACAACAGAACAAAGCCCAGAAACTTTTCAAGTTGAAAGAACGGCAAATTCAGATTGTCAAATAACAATAGATACGCCAGTGAAAAGCAGTTTTTTATATGATGGTTACGCATGGTCTCCGAATATAGGTTGGATTGATTTTAGAGACATGAGCGGGCAATCAGAGTATGGAGTATGTGAGCAACCAAATGGCGATTTGCGTGGTTACGCGTGGAATGATGTAATTGGCTGGATTAGTTTTAATTGTATAGATTCAAATGTATGCGCTACGGCAAACTATAAAGTAAGTCAATCAAATGGCAGATTAATAGGAAACGCCTATAATGATGTAATTGGTTGGTTTAAATTTGATGGCGATGAAGAGAAAATATATTTATGGGATGGTGGAAATGAAGAATTATTTACAAATGAATTTGTGAAAGTAAAAAATCTTAATTTTGAAAATATAGGAAAAACAACAAGATTTAATTTAAGTATTAGCAATATAGACGAAACAAAAACTTTTACAGGAACCTCGACATTAACAAGATTTAGTAAATGATAAAAAATAAAGCGCAAGTTTTCTTTGTTTTAATTGTTATTTTGCTTTTAATTACAGTCGCTCTTGCTATTATGTTCGGAGGAGTTTTGTATAGCGAAACAATAACTCAAAAGTCAAAATTAGAAACAATTAAAGCTGATGGCTTACAAATGTCTGCTGTAAATCTTGCCGTTAAGGAGCTTATTTCAAATTCGCAATTTCAATTACCAACAACAACGGTATCTGGAATTTCATCTGGAAGCGTTGTATATTCTGTAAAAAGAATTACGCCAACAACTACAAGAATAAACGCAAAAGCGACATTTGGCAAAATTATAAAAGATTCGCAAACAGTAGTTGTGTTTAGCGCTTCAAGTACAACAAGCACAATAATAAGTATCAATGTTAATTATAATTAGCAAATTTTAGAATTAATATTTTAGCTCATATGGTGAAATTGTCCTGTTAGAAATGCCGTGGTGGTGGAATTGGAAGACACGCACGGTTCAGGGCTGTGTGTCCGCAAGGATGTGTGGGTTCGACTCCCACCCACGGCATTTCTAACGGGACAAGGGAGTTATCGCCGTACCGCCCAATAATATTCCGTATTTTTTGGGATAGTAGATTTAATAAAATCTTTAATTTTTCGAAATTTATATCATCTTACACAAGCGAAAATCTGCTTTGTAAGTTATGAAAGAAATGCCACAACAAATAGTTATGGATATCACTCGTCAGTCATCAAAAACTGATAGAACAAAACAAAGGGTGACAAGAAGAAGGAGTAGCGCGCCAAGCGCAAGAGTAAGTCCAAAGATAAGCCCGAAAATAATTTCAGGCGACGTCGGAATATTGAAAATTATTCCACTCGGAGGACTTGAAGAAGTAGGAAGGAATCTTAATGTTTTTGAATATGTTCCAAAAGTTGGAAAGTCGGAAATATTAGTCGTTGATATGGGGTTGGGTTTCCCAGTAATCGGAGAAATGCCGGGCATAGATTTTGTATTGCCAAATATTGAGTATTTAACTGAAAATAAAGATAAAATCGTTGGAATTATAATTACGCACGGTCATTACGACCATATCGGAGCAATTCCATATTTTTTGGATAAAATTGGAAATCCACAAATTTATGCCGCTCCTTTAACTCGCGGATTAATCATAAAAAGACAAGAGGATTTTCCTCATGCGCCCAAGCCTCAAATTATAGAATTCAATAAAGATGACAGGAATGTTTTACAAATAGGCTCGTTTATCATAGAACATTTTCATGTTAATCATAGCATTCCAGACTCTGTTGGGTACTTTATCAAAACGCCGGTTGGAAATATTATGTATACCGGTGACTTTAAAATTGATTTTACCCCAGTGTTTGATAAACCAGCTAATTTATCAAGAATAGTTGAGCTTGCTGGGAGGGGAGTAAAGTTATTGATGATTGATTCAACGAATGCCTTTGAACCCGGGCATGCTATTTCCGAGAAAAAGATTATGGAAAATTTGGAAGAAATTATAAGACATTCAACGGGAAGAATTATTGCTTCAACCTTCGCGTCGCTTCTTGAAAGAATACAGCAGTTAATATATATAGCTGGACTTTATGGGAGAAAAGTCGCAATAGAAGGGCGCTCAATGAAAACAAATGTTGAAGTAATAAGAAAATTAGGTTATTTGCAGGTTGCAAAGGGTGTGATTATTAAAGCCGAAGAAGCATTGAAACTTCCAGACAATGAAGTTTTGGTAATTTGCACTGGCGCTCAAGCTGAAGATTCTTCTGTACTAACAAGAATTGCGCATCGCGAACATAAATATTTTTCAATTATTCCGGGTGATACCCTTGTATTTTCTTCTTCTATAATTCCCGGAAATGAAAGGGCTGTTCAGGGACTTAAGGATGTATTAATAAAGCAAGGCGCAAAAGTCATTACATCTAAAATTATGGATATTCACTCATCTGGTCATGCTCGAGCTGATGATGTTAGATTATTTATGAATTTAGTAAAACCAGAGTATGTTATGCCGATTCATGGAAATTATTTTATGTTGAAAGCGGTAGAAGAAATAGCGCTTGAATTAGAATATAGCAAGGATAAAATTTTGATTGCGCAAAATGGAGATGTTATTGAAATGAATCCTGAAAAAATAGTCATCACAAATAATAAAGTTCCAGCAAATCTTGTATATGTTGATGGAATTGGAATTGGAGATATTGGAGAAGTTGTTATAAGGGACAGGCAAACTCTTTCAAAGGACGGGATGTTTGTTGTAATTGTTACAATAGACAGCCAGACTGGAGCGATACGAACAAGCCCTGATATCATTTCGCGAGGTTTTGTTTATTTGAGAGAATCCAGAGAATTACTAAGAGATGTTAGGAATCTTATTAGGAGAATTATTGAAAGAAATGTGAAGTTTCTTGGAGAGGAAGCTCCAATAATTCAGGAAGAACAAATTAGATATCATTTAAAAGAGGAAATCGCAGAATTTTTGTTTAAAGTGACGCAAAGGAGACCGGTGGTGATACCGGTGGTGATAAAAGTTTAGCAGTTCAGAAAAAATTATTTGAAAGCACGCGTCTGGCGCCCCAGCGAGGCGCCAGCGCTCTGGCTCGCCCTCGCTCTTGTCAAGTATCGAGCTATGCTCGATACTTGACAAGCCATGCCCGCTCGGGCTCCGTAAGACTTTCAATTAATTTTTTTTTCACTTGTAGGATTTTGATTCATATGACAATCACTCGTTTCAAAATCCAGTAGTTAAAAAATTTATAAAAAAAGCTAACACAAACGAAATTGAGCTAGCTCATTATCTTTGCGGAAGCTGTATAGATTGAAGCGCTTCCGTTAAGCGTTCAATGTAGCACTTCAATCTATTGATGGATTCTCGAGTGACAGAATCGTGTTCATTTTGTTCATTCATTATCATTTTCGCGACAGAAAGAAAATCTGATGCTGGGCTTAGCGCTTCGTCAACAGTTCTATATGGTTCTCCATGTAGCGATAAACCTTTACGCATTTCTTCTAATGCCCTATCAACACAAATTACAACTTTTGGGTTAGATATTACATAGTTAGACATTACATAGCCTCCTTAGTGCTACGAGCTAAAATAATAATGCAAAGAAAAAAGCTGATATGATGGTGTGTCATATCAGCTTTGGGTTGGCAGGTTTTTGGAGATTTCCCAGCTAATCCAGCCTGCTTTGGCGCAGCAGGTACTTTTCAATTTTCCGACGAGATTTCCGTTGATGTACACTTCGCATTCCCAGTTTTGGGTGAAGCGAAGCCACGAATTTGAACCAAATGGATGTACGGGTAAGTTAATCCTTATATTCGGCGCTTTCAGTACTTTCCGCGCATCTTCGTAGAATGTGCATGTTCCGAAATTGATTTGTTCACAAATCTTTTCTAGCGTTTCTTTCGTGGTCATTGCGAGAACTCCTATTGTATAGGATTTCTGCTAAAATTATACAATGAAAATTGAAATTTATACAGATGGAGGTGCAATTGATAATCCCGGACAAGGGGCTATTGGAGTTGTTATTAGATATAGTGGGAAAATAAAGGAATACGCAGAAAGAATAGGGGATTGCACGAATAATCAGGCTGAATATAAAGCTGTTATTTTTGGGTTGAAAAAATTGAGACTTTTAATTGGGAAAGAGAAACGTGAAGCTTCTCATAATAGGATGCGTAGCATTATTGACAAAGATTTGAAATGCTTCACGTCAAAATTTCGCAGCAAACTGCGAAATTTTGACATTAAAACATCTGAAATAATTTTACATTTAGACAGCGAGCTTGTCGGTAATCAACTTTTGGGGAAATACAAAATTAAAGACAAAGAACTCGCGCCATTATTTATTCAATACTGGAATTTAAAAATTGATTTACCAAATCTAAAAATCAAAATTGTTCCTCGCGAACAAAATAAAGAAGCCGATAAACTCGTAAAAAGCGCGCTATTTAAAAAAGAGCTGTTTTAGCATTTTGTATAACGCAAAGTATTGACAAAATTTTAAAAGTGCTATAAAATTGTAATACAAAGTATTACACAAATTAAATTGCCAAAAATGATGCCCAAAAATATATTTTTCGGCGCATAAAATAATTAATTATTTTATGCTTTATCATTTTTGGCTCTGAAAATAACAAGTTATTTTCAATGTTTTAAAATGAGACAAGTTATAAATATTTCACTTCCGGAAAAATTAGCGGATGTGGTTGAAAGGGAAGTTAAAACTGGGCAATATGCCACAAAGAGCGAATTTTTTAGAGACCTTTTAAGATTATGGGAAGAAGAAAAAATTTTACAAAATTTGAGAAAAAGTCAGCAAGATATTTTAAATGGCAAATGTAAAATTTTAAAATCGTTAAAAGATTTACGATAAAATTGGAAAGTTGAATGAAAATTATTTATTCATCTAAATTTGAAAAAGAATATAAAAAATTGCCTTATAAGATTAAGTTGATTGCGGAGAAAAAAGAGAAACTATTTCGTAAAAATCCATTTAATCCGATATTAAATACGCATAAACTTCACGGTAGATTATATGAATTTTGGTCGTTTAGTATAACCGATAAATACAGAATTGTTTTTGAATTCACAGAAAGCGATATAATTTATTTTCATTCAGTCGGCACTCATGAAATTTATAGATAATAAACTCGTAAAAAGCGTATTATTTAAAAAGGAATTGTTTTAGCATTTTATTTTTTGGCTTCAATTACTTTATCAATAACCCCGTATTCTTTTGCTTCTTCGGCTGATAAATAAAAATCCCTGTCTGTGTCTTTACCGATATCTTCAAAAGTTTTTCCTGTGTGTTTAGCTAAAATTTTATTCACTCGTTCTTTTATTTTTATAATTTGCCTTGCTGTTATTTCAATTTCAATAGCTTGACCTCCAGCTTCACCCATAATTTGGTGAAGCAAAATTTCTGTATTTGGGAGCGCCATTCTTTTTCCTTTGGCGCCTGACGCCAAAAGAAGCGCTGCGGCTGACGCTGTCATTCCAATTCCAATTGTTGAAACATCTGGTTTGATAAATTGAATTGTGTCATAAATCGCCAATGCCGCCATAACAGAACCTCCGGGGGAGTTAATGTAAAAATGAATATCTTTTTCTGGGTCTTCATGTTCTAAAAATAAAAGTTGAGCAATTACAGCATTTGCAATCGGGTCAATTATTGGACCACTTAAAAAAATTATTCTGTCTTTTAATAATCTTGAATAAATATCGTAAGCTCTTTCGCCAAATTGTGTTTTTTCAATAACATATGGAACAATATCAAATGATTTTGGTTCGAAAAATGACGCGTTTGATTTTTCTATTTTCATTTTGATTTTATCTTTTTATTTGCTTTTTTAGCAAAATCCAAATTAATTGGACGAAAAAGAATAATGTATAAAATAATAAAATTGATAACCGCTCTTATTATAAACCCTATTGGCAAAAAATAAAAAAGCCAAACAAATTCTGAAACAATAAAGCTTTTCACAAAGGCGTTTGGTGGAGTTTCATTAAAAATAATAAACATTATCAAAAAGCTGAGCAAAAATACCGCGAGCATTACAAAAAATGATGATAAAATAGCGCTACCTAATACAAACTGAGAAATTAGTAAAATTAAAAATATGTACGAAAGCCAGAAAATCTTTTCTTTTTTCCATAATAAAATTAAAGCAATTAGCCAAATCAAAGTTAAAACAGGAATGCTTAAATTAAAAAATGGTTGAGCTAATAAGAATGGAAGGGGAGCCAAAAATGTTGAAAGCGTAAGTTTTGCTCCCTTTAAAAAATAAAGATTTAATAAAAAGAAAATTATAAAAAATAATACAAGAACCCATTCTTTAATAAGAGACCAGTAAAAAAATAAATCACCCAAAGCAAGACCTGACACTAAATGAAAATTATTATATATCCAAGTTTTTGACTTCCTTAGCATATGTTTCTATAAATCGCCTTCTGGGCTCAACCTCAGCCCCCATTAATACATTAAAAAGCCTGCTTGCTTCCTCTGAATTTTCAATTGTAATTCTTTTTAAAACTCTATTTTCTGGGTTTAAAGTTGTTTCCCAAAGTTCTTCTGGATTCATTTCGCCTAAACCCTTATATCTTTGAACATCTGTTGTTTTAGTAGTTTTTTTCAAGATTTTGTTTCGTTCTATATCAGAAAACGCATAGTCAACTTTTTTGCCTTCGGTTATTTTATATAAAGGAGGAGTTGCGGCGTAAAGAAAATCTTGTTCAATCATTGTTTTAAAATATCTGTGAAAAAGAGTTAAAAGCAATGTTCGTATATGCGAGCCATCAATATCGCTATCAGTCGCTATTATTATTTTTGAATATCTTAAATTTTCTAAATTAAAATCTTTGCCAACGCCAGAACCCATCGCGATAATCAAATTTTTAATTTCTTCTGATTTTAGAATTTTATCTAATGTTGCTTTTTCAACATTCAAAATTTTTCCTCGCAAAGGCAAAACGGCTTGCGTGCTTCTGTCTCTGCCCGATTTCATAGAGCCTCCAGCAGAATCTCCTTCAACTATAAATAATTCTCTTTTTGACACATCTCTATTTGAGCAGTCAGCTAATTTTCCTGAAAGCGTAAGGGTAGGGGATAATCTTTTTTTGAAAACAGCTTCTTTTGCTGATTTTGTTGCTTTCCTTACTTCAAAATTCAACAACACTCTTTGTAGGAGCGCTTTTACTTCGTTTGGATTTTTTCCAAAATATTCTTTTAGAAAATTGGTTAAATTACTTTCAACAAAATATCTAACTTCTGGATTTCCGAGTTTAGCTTTTGTCTGTCCTTCAAATTGCGGTTCGGCGATTTTTAGTGAAATAATTCCAACAAACCCGCTTTTTAGGTCGTCTGCTATCAACGAAGATTTTTCTTTGATAATATTTGCGCTTTTTCCAAAATCGTTAAATATTTTTAGCAATCCAGATTTGAATCCATTTAAGTGCGTTCCGCCCTCTGGGTTTTGAATGTTGTTAACAAAAGCAAGTTCTGTATTTTCTTGATTAACTGTATATCCAAAAATTATTTCAATTTCGCCTTTTTCTTCTTTGTGTGAAAAGTAAATTGGAGCTGATATAAGTTTTTTGTTTATAGTGATATGTTTAAAAAAATTATTTAATCCTGTTTCAAAATAAAATCCATAACCAAATACAGAGTCCTCTCTTTCGTCATAAAAATTTATTCTTAATCCCGGAGTCAAAAAAGCTTGATGTCTTAAATAATCTAAAATTTTGTTTCTATCGTAATCTATTTTTTCAGTGAAAATTTGTTGGTCAGGTTCAAAAATTATAGTAGTTCCGGTTTTGGAACTTTTTTTGCCTTGTTCAACTTTTGTTTGTGGAATTCCGCGTTCGTACTCTTGTGTCCATTCAAAGCCGTCTCTATAAACCACTGCTCTAAGTTTTTTTGATAGCGCGTTGACAACTGATAATCCTACGCCATGAAGACCGCCAGCCACTTTATAAACTTTATGAGAAAATTTTCCACCTGCATGCAAAAGAGTTAAAACCGTTTCGAGCGCGGTTTTTTTTGTTTTTAAGTGTATGTCAACGGGAATTCCTCTGCCGTCATCAGAAACAAAAATTTTGCCTCCTTTTAAAAGTTTTACATTAATATTTTTTGCATAACCGGCGATTGCTTCATCAACCGCATTTCCAACAATTTCAAAAACCAGATGTTGTAATCCATCAGCGCCAGTTGAACCAATATACATACCCGGCCTTTTCCTAACCGCTTCAATCCCTTCTAAAACCTGAATGTGTTCTGCTTTATAGTCGCTCATTTTTTTTGAAATAACAAAAATAACCGCCTAAATCGGCTATATTTTAATTATAACACACTATAAAAATTCAAAAGTTAAAAGTTATGATGCAATTTTTTTCTGATATTTTTAAAAGCAACAATTTTTAAATGAATTATAAGTGCTATAAAAATTAAACTAACTATCCATATTTTAAGAGGAATAAAAATCCAACCAAAAATTAAATCAATTATAAATATTATTAAAAGTTTTGGAATATGTGTATGTGCTTTTATAGCTGCTTCTGCATATTCTGAATTAGACCATACTTGAAATACATTCTCAAATCTTTTTGGATCGAAGAGATCTAATCCTTGTGTTCTTATATGCATTCCAATTTTTTCGTGATAAAAATATTTTTTCTTATCATCCCAAGAGTATCCTTTGCTAATTATAATGTCTAATAATCTTTCAACTTCCTCTTTTGAGCGATTTTTCAATCGTGGGTTTATCTCTGTTATTTCTTTGTAAGATGGCTTCATGTTTTTAATTTAACGATAAATTTAATTTGGTAATATATTTCGCTTAACTCGTTTTTATGTAAAATATTTTTTTATGGACTTTTTGTGATTGAGTGAAGACCAATTCGCCTGATAATAAATTTATCGCCTGTAATTTTGAATGTAAATCGATAATCCTTGCTAATTCTTCCTTCCCAAATGTCGATTACCCCGTGAATTTTCTTTGTGTCCAATGAGGGATGATATGGATTTTCTGAAAGAAATTTTAATTGCTTGTCTGTTCTAATCTGAATTTGTTTCGGCAATTTTTCGTAATCTTTCTTGAATGGGTCAGTTAATATAATTTTCATTCAACCCAACTATTTTTTTAATTTATCTAGCGCTTTTTTTAATTCTTTCCAATTTTTATAAGGACCACTAACTTTACCATTCTTTATAGCAATGTCAGCTTCTCGTTCTTTTTTTTGCCATTCTTTTGTCCAAAACCAAAGCTGGTCTTTATCAATTGAATTATAAATACTTTTTAATTCATCGTATTCTTTTTGCGGAACAACAACAAGTGCTCCTTTTTCTGTTAAATTTTTTGGAATAGTTATTGTAACCATTGTTGAAATTATAACATAAATTTATAATTTTGGATTTAATCTAAAATTTGGAATCCGACTTCGGGGCTGAATGCCGCAAGTGTTTTATCATTTGCGGCGCCAAAAAACAAGTTTTTGGCTTTGCGGTGAAGAGCGTCGGTTTTAAATAAGAATATTTCTAATGTCCCGCCAACGCTGAAAATAAACAAAGTTTATTTTCAGCCACGAAATTATATTAAATAATTCTTAATTAATGAAATTTCGCGATTTTAATTTTTCAAGATGACCGGCAAAAGATTCGAATGCCGAAAAGCCCAAAGATATATCTTTGGGCGCCGAAAACGATAAATCATTTTCGGCATTGTTTTTCGGTGCTGACAGCGATTTATCGCTGTCAGCTTGTTCGTTTGAAAATGTAATATGAGTATGAATATTAATATCTAATCAGTGTTGGTCTGCGTGTAGTCCGCGCGAGTCTGCGTCCTTGAGACTGATTTCGCCTGTAATATTTGAAATTTCCATAGAGCCATTAAATTCTGAGGAATGATATTTTTTGTCGTTTATATCAATATACGCAACTTTAATATATTACGCGTTTCCTAATCCAAAAAAATATCCACCAAAAATTTTCCATTCTTTGAGAAAATTCATAAATTCTTTATTTGGATATTCTTCGTTTAAGTCAAATCGCAATATCCAATCCCCGGGTTTTTCAAGAATTATTTTCATTTTTTAAAAGTTTTAAAAGATGCAGTGTATTACCTCGCTTAAATGTTTCCCACGCAGATTCTCGTTCATTAAAATAATCCTGAAGAATTTTACTTTTTTCTTCGTCAGTAAAAATAACACCTCCGCCTGTAAATGCGTTTATAAATGTTGTTTTTTGATAATTTATATTATTAAGAGTTGTTGCCTGTTCAGGATTTTTTAATTTAATAACAATTTCATATGGACTGCATAAATTAATAGAAAAATCACTTTTTTCTTCAAAATAAAAGCGTCTCGTTTTGTTTGTTTTTTCAACATCTCCGTCTACCAGTGTGGTCATTGGTGTATTTCTATCCAAAATTCCAGCTTCATTTGTTCCAGACCCAATTAAAAGATGCTCAAATAAAGTAAGCGTGTTTTGAAATCTATATAAACCAGTATTTTCATCTTCTAAAAGCAAGTCATCTCTTTTTTTCATTAACTCCTCGAGTGATTTTTGTTTAATCCGTTGTTCTTGTTCTCCTGATGTCTTTTCTAAATTTGTACTCGGTGTTCCTTCTATCATTATATTTTTATTATATGCAATAAAATTTTTTTAACTGTATCTCAAAATTTTATCTATACTTAATGATCCTGCGCCAGTGAATAAAATCAAAATAAAAAATGCGAGTAAAAAAATTGATTCAGAAATTGGCTCTTTTTTAAATTTCGCTATCAAAAAGATTATCCAAAGTATACTTATCAGCTTTATAAAAAATCCTGTAAAAATTAATAAAGAGCTAAAAAAATAAATCCAAGCCAGAAGATTTTTTTTGGTAAATGGTTGTCGTAATTTTTCGGGAGTTATTTTTTTTCGTTGTTTTTCGGCTTTTTCTTTTACGATTTCAACAGGAGCGCTGTTCATTATAGATAATTGTTTTATGGCTGTTTTCTTTTTTTCGTCAATTTTTTCTACAATATTATTTTTTGTAAAAAATTCAATACTTTTTAAAAATAATCCAACAAAAATAAGAGTTCGCGCTAAAAAAATTCCAATTGAACTTGATAATAAAATTTGTTGAGCCATTATAATACTGAAAATTTTTTACATCAAGTTAATTTTTTAATGACGAATTTTCAGCGTGAAACTTTACAAAATTTTGTATAATTTATTTAAAATAAACAACCGTAATTTATTATAAGAAGTTTCACATAGATTAATGAATAACGATAACCATCTATATTTTAACATTGTCAATCAGGAATATATGCCATATCAACCGCAATTATACAAGGATTTGGAAAAATACAAAAGTTTCAAAAAATTGTGGGAAAATCACGGCTTAAAACTATATAAAAAAGACCCTCAGGTTGAATTTGAAAAACTCAAAAAATTAGGAATAAAAATAATAACTATTTTGGACGCAGAATATCCTGAAAGTTTAAAGAATATTCCAAGCCCTCCGTTGGGGTTTTATTTGCTTGGCGAGATGCCTTTAAATTTTCCATTAGCAATTGTTGGAACAAGAAAAGCTGGACATTATGGATTATCAATTGCGACAAAATTTGCAAAAGCATTGGCGGGATTAGGAGTTGTGATTGTAAGCGGGTTAGCATATGGAATTGATTCAGCGGCGCATAAGGGAACAGTTGAAATTGGCGGAAAAACTATCGCGGTTTTGGGAGAGGGAATTGATTTGGTTTTGGATTCGCCAAAAAGAAATTTGGTTGCTCAAATTTTAGAAACAGGAGGAGGAGTAATAAGCGAGTTTCCATTGGGAGCTGGAGGGTTAAAAGGAAATTTTCCATTAAGAAACAGAATAGTTTCAGGGTTAAGTTTGGGAACTATTGTAATAGAAGCGCCAATCGATTCAGGAGCGTTAATTACGGCAAGATTGGCGATGGAGCAGGGGAAGGAAGTTTTTGTCGTCCCGGCTGAAATTGTAAATAAAAATTTTGAAGGAAGCCATAGATTAATTCAGCAAGGAGCGAAACTAATAACAACAATTGACGACATTCTCACGGAATTTGATTTTCATAATACAAAAGCAGATGCAAAAGCATATAATGAATTGTTTAAATTAAAATTATCGCCAGCCGAAGAAGAAATTTTTAACGCCTTAAAAATAGAGAGCTTGGATTTAATGGGGCTTCAGGAGGAGCTGGATATGAGCACGGGCGAGCTCTTATCTCTTTTGACCCATTTAGAAATCAAGGGTATAATTAAAAATATCGGAGGGAAGTTTATATGTACGGGCTCGTAGTTCAGTTGGTTAGAACGCTACATTGACATTGTAGAGGTCTCCGGTTCGAGTCCGGACGAGCCCAATAAAAATCACTAGGGGCATTTTTCTTTTATAATTAAGTTGTTGAATTTGCCGAAGTAGCTCAGTTGGTCATCCGTCAAAAGCATATGCATTTTGACGGACCCGCCAAAATGCGCAGCTTTTGGCGGGGAGCAATTAAAAAAATGCATTATACTTATGTATTATTATTAAGTAATAAAAAATTTTACATAGGTTCGACAAGTAATTTGAAATTAAGATTAAAAGATCATAAAAATGGTCGAGTAAAATCAACAAGACAATTTTTACCGTTAGAATTAGTATATTTTGAGTGTTGTTTTTCTAAAACAGACGCAATAAAACGGGAGTATCAATTAAAGACTGGATTCGGAAGAGGGTATCTTAGAAGAAGATTGGAAAATTTTTTAAACAATACGCCGACCTAGCTCAATTGGCAGAGCAACGGTTTTGTAAACCGTAGGTTCGGGGTTCAAGTCCCCGGGTCGGCTATAATATTAATTAAATCGCGAATAAAAAGATATAAAAACTAAAAAGGGCTTTAGCCCTTCGAATCCGACCTTCGGCTAAGAAATGTGACGGACAATCACCCAGTAAATTAGTGGTTCGTCAGGTCATCCGACCTGACGAACCAGTCGGATGACTGGGCGAGCCCGACCTTAAGCTCAAATGAACCCAGAAGCTTTTTCAAAAGAAAAACCAAAGGAATTTTTTAGCAAAGAAGAAATCCAAGATGCTTTATTGTTTTCAATGGAAAAAGAAGATTTGGTTGTTGAAAATAGAATGTTGAGTTTATTAAATAATAGAATGGAGTGGGGTGGTAATAAGGAAATTAAATTCAGCGATTTATCAGAACAAGAAATTGAAACAATCAAAAGAGTATTAGAATTGAAAAAAGAAGCAGAATAAGTAAATGGGAAATAATTATTGGCGAGGTGTCGGAGTGTCGGAGTGGGGTACAAAGTGCCATTTTAGGAGGAGTGCGCCGAATTGGTAAGGTAGCAGTTTCTGCGCCCAAGGCGCATCCGTCACGGACGGAGAAAACTATGTATTATATTTATATAATTTATAGCAAAAAATTAAATAAAAAATATGCTGGTATTACAAAAAATTTAAAGAAACGAATTTATGAACATAATCATAGTAAAGTGCCATTTACATCAAAGGCAAAAGATTGGAAGTTAATTTACTATGAAGCATTTCTAAATAAGCAAGATGCATATGCGGAAGAAAAATTTTTGAAAAGTGGAAAGGGCAGAGTTCGTTTAAAATATTTATTATAAAATACCTTAACAGATATTTGGCGAGGTGCCGGAGTGGTTTAACGGAGCGGCTCGCCCCGTTAGAAAATGGAGGATTGGCAGAATGGTAATGCACTGGTTTCGAAAACCAGCGGGAGTAATCCCTTGCAGGTTCGAATCCTGCATCCTCCGTTTTCTAACGGGGTAAAAAAACCGCGTCTTCAAAAAAGACTCGTGAGTTCGAATCTCACCCTCGCCGAATAAAAAATTAATTTGCTTAAAGGTTAGTTGGCAGATATAAAATAGGGCTTGCCCTTTCAAATCCTCCTCCCGCCACACAAAATTCCCATTTTAAAATGGGAATTTTGTGTGGTGCCTTTTGGTTAAAATCCGAACTTTTTTTGACGAAAATCCTGATTGCGAATTTTGA
>JBBTQG010000004.1:0-13127 GCA_038065795.1 Patescibacteria group bacterium
GGCGATGCTGTTTTGGAATTAATTGTTTCACAGGTGTTATACAAAAAATGCCCAAATAAAGAAGAGGGGGAGTTAACTTTGATTAGGGCAAATTTAGTGAACAGAGAGAGATTGACTCAAATCGCAAGAAAATTAGAACTTGAAAATTTTCTTATGGCAGGAAAAAATTTAAACGGGAAAGGATTTGACACGGTTTTGGGAAATTGCCTTGAAGCGCTAATAGGGGCGATGTATTTGGACATTGGCTTTCAGGACACTCTTGATTTTATAAATAAAAATTTGTTAAATGATATTGATGAAAAAATAAAAGCAAAAACATACAAAGACCCAAAAAGCAATTTGCAGGAAATTTTACAAGAAGAGCTCGGTGTTTTGCCGGAATATAAAATTTTGTCAGAAGAAGGTCCTGCGCATAAACGAAGATTTAAAATCGGGTTATTTTTAAATGGCAAATTAATAGAAGAGGGCAGTGGATTGAGTAAGCAGGAAGCTGAAACCGACGCCGCGCTTAAAGTTTTTGAAAAAGAATCGTGGAAAAAAATATAATTATTTAATGCATTTACGATTGCGGGAGCTTGAAATTTTCGGGTTAAAGTCTTTTGGCGAAAAGGCGTTTTTAGTTTTCCCTTCAAATTTGAATGTTATTTTGGGACCAAATGGAAGCGGAAAATCTAATGTTGTTGATTCAATCAGGTGGGGTTTGGGCGACCAGAGTTCTAGAAATTTAAGAATCAGCGAATCGGAAGATTTATTATACATAGGGCAGAAGGGGAATAATTTGGCTTGGGTTAGAATAAGCCTCGAAATGGAAGGAGCATCTCATAAAGAAGATGGAGCGACTTTTGAAATTCAGAGAAAAATTCACAGAAACGGAGAAAATGAATATTTTTTGAATAATGAACCAGTTAGATTAAAAGATATACAAAAGTTTTTGGCTGAAAATCAGATAGGAACAAGAGGTTTCACAATAGTTAATCAAGGTTCCGCGGATTTGTTTATAAAAGCTAGCCCGGAAGAGAGATATATTATGTTGAGTGAAATCTTGGGAATACGCGCTTTGGAAATTAAAAAATTTGAAACAAAAAGAAATCTTGAACAAATAAGAGAGCGGCTTAAAATCGCAAAAATGAAATTGCATAGCTTGGAACCGCAAGCTGAAATATTTTCACTAGAACAACAGAAACGCGAAAGAAAAGTTAAAATAGAAGCAAAACTTGACGAATTATTTATTGCGATTCGCGGAAAGAGAAAATTTTTATTAAAAGAAAGAATTGAAACATTAAAAGCTGAAATTGTTCAAACGCAAAAACAATTGGAAGTTAGTGAAAAAGAATTAGAAGAATCAAGCAAAGACATTCAACAAACTTCAACGCAGGAAAAATTATCAGAATTGCGAAAACAAGAAAGCGAATTATGGAAGGAGAGAAGTAATATTTTAGAAAAGAATTTAGCATCAGTTACGACAATAAAGAGCAAGAAAAAAATAACTGCCATAGATTTTGTTAAAGAAAAATTAAATTTAGCATTGGTACTTGAAGGCGTTGATGAAATTAAAAAAATAATCAAAGAAATTTTAAAACATATTAAACCAGCAGAAAAAAACGAACAAGGAAATTCAGTAACAAAAACAAATTTGGAAATTCAAAATGAGATAAAAAAGATTGACGCAAAATTAGAAGAAATAAAAGTAAAAATTATAGACGAAGAAAAACGAGAAAAAGAAGAGAGAGAAAAGATTAATCAAAAACTTTTAAAATTTAAAGAAGTCCAAAATAAAATTTTTGAGTTAAAACATTTTGAAGAAAAATTAATTGAAGAGAGTAAGAGTATAGAAATAACCTTGAATGAATTAAAAAGTTCTGAAGAACAGAGCGCGACACAAGAGGAGCTTGGAACTTTAATTCGCGAAGAAGCTCAGTTAAAAACAGAACTTTTGAGACTTGGAGACATTAATGATGAAATTATTTATAAAGGAGAAAGAATTCTTAAAAATTTGAAAGTATTACAAAAAGAAACAGGCGATTTAGATGGAAGCTATACAAAACTTTACAATTTACTAACTGAATATCAAGATAAAATAAAAACAGCGTTTGATGATGGAATTAAAAAAATCAATCAGTCTTTAATTGAATATTTTTATAAGCTTTATGGAGGAACTGCTAAGCTTACGCTAAGAGATGAAAAAAAAGTTTCAAAAAAAACGAATTTTTTTGGTATAGAAATCAGTGTGTCGGGAGTGCATGTTTCTGTTGAGCATCCGCAGAAAAAAATAAAAGTTTTAGAAGCATTATCAGGCGGAGAAAAAGCGTTGTTTTCTATCGCGCTTATTTTTGCGTTAATTAAAATTTCAGAGCCGCCATTTTTGGTTTTAGATGAAATTGACGCAGCGCTTGATGAACAAAATTCATATAAATTTTCTGAATTTTTAAAAGAACTTTCTAAAAAAACTCAGTTTATAATTGTTTCACATAATCGTTCAACCATAGAATCAGCAGATATTTTATTTGGCGTTTCAATGCAAAAAGGAATTTCTAAGGTGTTTTCGCTAAAATTAAAAGAAGCGCTGAAAACAATTGAAAATTAAAAAATGGATATAGTTAATAAAATTAAAAAATTTATAGAAGAAGAATGCAAAAAACCGACAAGTATATATGGCTATTCGCCATTTGAATTTCATTTTATCCCGATGGTTAGATATGCCAATGAATTAGCTGAAGAATATAATGCGGACAAGGAGATTGTTTTGTTGGCGGCATGGCTTCATGATATTGGCTCAATAATTTACGGAAGAGAAAATCATCATATAACTGGCGTGGAAATCGCTGAAAAGAAATTAAAAGAATTAAATTATCCTGAACAAAAAATTGAATTGATTAAAAAATGTATTATGAATCACAGGGGTTCGGTGCCGAAAAAAAGAGAAAGTATTGAAGAGCAAATAATAGCCGAAGCAGATGCTTTAAGCAATTTTGATAATATCACCAATCTGTTTGATGCCGTTTTTACATATGAAAAATTATCTCGCAAAGATGCCGAAAAATCAGTAAGGGAAAAATTACAGAGAAAATGGAATCAGTTAACATTTGAAAAATCGAAAGAAAGAGTAAAGTCAAAATATGACGCCGCAATGTTGCTTTTGAATGGTTACGAAGATATCTAAACTAACCCTAAAAATGTGTTAAAATTATTTTGTTTAATATTATCAATGAAAAAGGACAATATTTGGTTAATCGGGTTATTTATAGTTTTTGTGGGGTCTGTGTTTTTGACATTTTATAAAGGATTTCCGTATAAACTCGGGTTGGATGTTTCTGGTGGCACAACCTTAACTTATCAGGCCGATTTAAGCAATATCAAAGGCAGTGAAGTTAAGGATGTTTTAAATGGTGTGAAGGATTTGATTGAGCGAAGAATTAATTTTTTAGGAGTTGCTGAAACATCAATAAATTATACAAACTCTGGAAGAATAATTGTTGAAATTCCTAATATCAAAGATCCGGATGAGGCAAAAAAAATTATTGGCGAAACTCCGCTTTTAGAATTTCGTGTTCCAATTCAATCAACTTCAACACAAGGCGTAGTTCAGGGCGCGTCATCATCTCCTGTTGTATTTGCGCCAACGCGATTGACAGGAAGATTTTTAAAACAAGCGCAGGTTGAATTTGATAATAACATTAGTGAGCCATACATAGGAATCGTTTTTGACGCAGAAGGCGCGAAACTTTTTGAAGAAATGACAAAAATTTATGTTGGTAAACAGATCGCGATATATTTAGATGGTCAGCCTATTTCAGCGCCAACTGTTAGAGAAGAAATATCAGGAGGAAAGGCTCAAATTTCAGGAAGATTTACACCCGAAGAAGCAAAAATATTAGCCCAGCGACTAAGTCAGGGCGCTCTTCCTGTTCCACTTGTTGCAATAAGTGAATCAGTCATCAATCCAACGCTCGGCGAAAAATTTTTAGATTTCGCGGTTAAGGGAGGAATTTATGGAGTAATTTTAGTTATGATTTTTATGTTACTTTATTACAGGGGGTTAGGCGTTGTTTCTATTATCGCGCTTGTATTTTATTTATTTTTTAACTTAGCTGTTTATAAATTAATTGGAGTTGTTTTGTCGCTTTCAGCGATAGCTGGTTTGATTTTATCTGTCGGCATGGCAGTTGACGCTAATATTTTAGTTTTTGAAAGAACACGCGAAGAAATAAAACGCGGATTGAAAATTAAAGACGCGATAGAAGTTGGATTTCAAAGAGCGTGGACTTCAATTAGAGATTCAAACATTACAACAATAATTTCAACAACGATTGTTTATTTTACAACAACTTCATTTGTAAAAGGATTCGCGCTTACGCTTGGTTTGGGCGTTTTAATCAGTATGTTAACAGCGTATTATATGTCAAGGATATTAATTATTAAAACAAGCGTAATTTGGGAACGATGGCAAAAATTGATTTAATAAAAAACAGGTATTATTTTTACGGATTTTCGCTGGCGTTATTGTTTGGCGGAATTATTTTGTTGTTTGCTTTTCCGATGAAGTTTGGAATTGATTTAACTGGCGGAAATGTTTTGGAAGTTAAAGTAAATAAAGATTTAATTCAATCGTTTGTGTCTGATTTAAAAATTCCTGAAACTGAAATTTTTTCTTCAAATGATTCCGTGATTATTAAAGGAAAAAATATTGATAAAAGCGCGATTCTTTCAAAAATAAAAGAAAAAGATTCAACGGCGGAAATTGAAAGATTTGAAAATATATCTCCGTCTTTAAGCGGTGAATTGCGAAAAAAAGCGTTAATGGCAATTATTTTAGTTTTATTGGCGATTGGTTTTTATGTAGCGTACGCTTTCAGAAAAAAATCTGGGAAAATAAATGGAATGCTCTTAGGAATTGTTGTTATATTGTCTTTGTTTCATGATGTGGTTAGTTCTTTTGGATTGTTTGCTGTTTTTTCAAAATATTTGAATTTAGAATTAAATATTTTAGCGATTACCGCGTTTTTGGTTATTGCCGGGTTTTCTGTACATGATACAATTGTTGTGTTTGACCGACTAAGGGAAAATATTGGAAAAACAGGATTGCTTAATAAAGAAATATTTAATAAAAGCGTCAATGAAACAATAGCGCGCTCAATAAACACATCTTTTACGGCGATTTTATCAATTATTCCTTTGATATTCTTACTTCCGCATTTGCATTCATTTTTACTTCCTTTGATTTTTGGAATTGTAATAGGAACATATTCCTCAATATTTATCGCAGTGCCGTTAGTTTATGATTTTATAAGAAATAGGGATGGGTTATGAGAGGTGGAAAGTGCGAAGTGGAACATTTAACATTTTAGTTTTATTATATAATCAACATAATGATAAAAAAGAAAAAAAATAATTTAAAAATAGAAAAAGCATTGAAATCCGTAAAAGAAAGAAATGATCGCGATGTTCTTATTTTGTGGGAAGATGCAAATGATAAATTTCAAATTGCCATTGAAGGATATCGGGGCTTGTATCAACGAATCGATGATTTAGAAGAAAAAATGGTACAGGGATTTGCAGAGGTTCATACTATACTTTTACAGCATTCTAAGATACTGGAAGAGCATTCTAAGATATTAGAGGAGCATTCTAAGATATTAAAAGAGCATTCTAATATGATAGGTGAAATTCAAAAAGATGTGGAAATTTTAAAACAAGATACAGCGCAAATAAGAATGGGTCTTCAAAAAAGAGTCGATTTTTATGAATTTAATAGATTGGAAAGGCGAGTAATAGCATTAGAACGGAAAGTAAGAGTATAATAAGTCTTAATTATTTTTTTAATGAATATTAAATTCTTAAAAGAACAAAAATGTTTAAGTTTGTTAATCGCAAGAATTTTGGTTGGAATCGTTTTTGTTGCGCATGGAATAAATAAATTTCAAATTGGAATCAATACTGTCGCAGGTTTGTTTAGCTCTGTTGGTATTCCATCCGCGCAGTTTTTTGCATGGGTTGTAGCGTTTGTTGAGATATTTGGCGGATTGTTTTTGATTTTTGGAATTTTGTCAAGGTTTTTTGCTCTGATTTTTTCAATTATTTTGATTGTAGCTATTGTAAAAGTTAAGTTTTCAATCGGATTAATAGTTCCGCAAGCAGTTTCAGGAGTTGGAATGGAATTAGAGTTAGCGCTTCTCGCTGGGCTTTTGCCAATTCTTTTTCAGGGTGGAGGAAGATATTCCTTAGAAACAATTATCTATCCAAAATTTTTTAAAAGAAAAAAATTAGTTTCTGTTGTAGAGCAATCAAATTTGTTTGAAAAATAAAATTTGAAAAGACGGAAATTAGTTTTTCGGATTTTTAGTTATATTGTTGACATTTTTTATGATATAATAAAAATAAGTCGCGTTAATTAATGAAATGTAAAATGCTGAAAACAACTTGTTGATTTCAGCGCCAAAAAATAGTTAATGAAAAACGATAAATCGTTTTTCAGCGCCAAAAATAAATAGTTGGTTTTTTGGCAGTTTTTGGTATCATCTCGAATTCTCTCATAAGAACCTTGTATTTTTTAAAAAAATACAAGATCGTTCGTGGATAGTTCGAGAAATGTCGAGGAATGACTGAAAAAACAGTTGAGATTAAGGAAAAGTTGAAAAAGCTTTTATCTTTGTGGATAGAAGAATCAAGAGTCGAAGAATTAGATATTGCTACTAAACTAGATGAAAAAGGTGTTTTAGTAGAAGTAAATGGACCGCAAGAAGTTTTAAGTTTAATCATTGGTAAAAATGGGCAAACCGTTAATGCAATCAGAACTATTCTAAAAAGTGTTGGGGGGTCATTACAAGCGGCAATTTCTTTGAAAGTTCAGACAACAGGAGAAAGAGTAATACCGCGTTCTGATTCATCTGATTCATTATAAATAAAATTATCAAAAAATATAAAATAACATATGCGCAAATTTTATTTTGGCTTAGATCTTGGGCACTATGAGTGGAAGATAACTATTTTAGAGGAAAATTCTAATGGCGATTTTATTGCGTTTAATCAAGTTGTAAAAAATGAAACCATTATAAAGGGCGAGATAATTGATGAAAATGCTTTTGTGTCTCAATTAGAAAATATTTTTTCTAATTTAAGCGAATCCCTTGATAATTATCCAATTAGAGAAGTTGCTGTTGCTGTTTCCTTTCCTCAGTTCCAAACTCATTTTGCGAAAGGATATACATTTCCTCAAGGCAATATTGATGAAGATGATATAGGCAAAGCGATAAGAATGGCAAAAACTTCCATTGCTTTGAGCAATCAGGAAATACTTTTAGAATTTCCAAATAAATTTATTTTGGATAACGAACAGATTATACGAGACCCAAAAGGAATGAGCGCAAAAAGGCTTGATGTTGAAGCAATTTTTATTTCAGTGTTCAAACCGATTGTTGAAAAAATAAGACAAGCGTTTAAGGAATTAAGAATTAATGTTATAGGAATTTATCCGAGCGTGTTTTTTGAATCTCAAATTGCGTTAAGCAAACGCGAAAAAGAAATCGGAACAATATTATTAGATTTTGGAGGCTCAACTACATCGTTAGCTGTTTTTCAGGGCGGGACATTACAAGATTTCAAGATGTTCAAGTTTGGTTGCCAAAATTTAATTGAAGATTTAGCGCTTCATTTAAAAATAAGCCCTGAAGAAGCAGAAGAAATTAAAAATCAAATTTTTCCATTAAATCCTGAAGGGCAAAAATCAGAAGATCGTAAAAAAATCAAAAAGGGAAAATCGTCTTTGAATAGAGCGGCGGCGCAAAGATTTTTGGAAAAGAAATTTAAGGAGTATGTTGATGACGAAGGGCTTTTAGATTATATAAAAGAATTAAAAAAGAGAAGAAAAATTATGGGGGTTGTTTTGGTTGGAGGTGGGGCAATAATAAAACCTTCGTTAGAATGGTTTAAGGCTTTACTTAGTATGCCAACAAGAATAGCAAAAAGCGAATTAAAGGTTTTAGAAGAAAAAGAAGAAAATCTTAAATTTTTCGCGTCAGTCGCTGCGGCTCACACGGCGTTTAAATCAGGAGGAGATATCGGTTTTTTTCAAAAACTAAAAGGAATTTTCAAAAGTTTTTCGGGGTAGAAAATTTATGGTGCCGAGGGGCGGAATCGAACCACCAACGCCTTGCTCTTCAGGCAAGCGCTCTACCGTTGAGCTACCTCGGCTAATAATAGTATTATATCAAAAAACACGATATTTTTTGGGCGATACAGGACTCGAAGGGCTAACCCGCCTGCCTACTCTATGCGTAGCATTGCGGGCAGGAGCCCATTTTCTGCTTATTTTTTTACACAATCTGTGTATATTGCACCTCTTCTCTATGCTACATTGGGCGGTGAGAGACTCGAACTCCCGGCCTTCTGAGTGTAAATCAGACGTTCTACCAGCTGAACTAACCGCCCTTGAATTATGGTATAATAATATTATAAGCAATGAATGAAACTTACGAAATTACATATTGGCTAAGGATTGACACAGAGCCCGAAAAAGAGGAGGAGAAGCTTTTGAGTTTGATAAAAAGTTTTCAAGGAGAAATTGTTGAAAAAAGCGTTCCTAAAAAAAGACAGCTATCTTATCAAATTAATAAACAAAATCTTGGATTTATGGGAATTATATATTTTACAGCAGAACCTGAAGCTATATCAAAAATTAAAACAGAATTAAAACTTTATAAAAATATTTTGAGAGCTATGATAACTAAAAATAAACCAGTTGGGCAAGAAAGTAGACAAGAGCAATATACAGAGAAATTAACAAGCAAAGAAACAAAATCAGAATTAGAATCAGTCGAATCCAATTTCGCACTTCCAATTTCTACCCCCAATTAATTATGAATCTAAACAAAGTATTTTTAATCGGACGACTTACGCAAGATGTTGAATATAAAGAAATTGGTTCGGGAACTCCGGTCGCTACAATAAACATCGCTACAAACAGAGTTTATAAAGATAAAACAGGCGAACAGAGGTCAGATGTTCAATATCATAGAATTATTGCGTGGGGAAAATTAGCTGAACTTTGTAAAAATTATATTTCAAAAGGCAGATTGATAATGGTTGAAGGAAGAATCACTTACAGAAATTGGCTAACTCCTGCTGGCGAGAAAAAATATATGACAGAAATTGTCGCTGAAAATGTAACTTTTGGACCAAGAAATCAAGGTGAAACAGGAGAATTTAAAAATCAAAATCAAAAACAATCGCAACCTCAATCCGATTCAACAACAATAGAAGAATTTGAACCACCGAGCGATGTTTTTGAGATTCCGTATTAAGCTAAAAATTATATATTATATTTTTTTAAGCTTTTTGTTGAATCGCTTTAAAAATATCCTTGGCGATTTTGTTGTTTTCTTTTAGAAATTCGCGAGCTGATTGAAAGCTTCCGCCAAGTTTTGTTTCTCCATAGAAATATGTCATTCCTGTTTTTTTGACAGCGCCTTGTTTTTCCGCCAAAATTAGTAAATCTGATTCATATGAAACTCCTTCGTTAAAATAAATTTCAAATTCCGCTGTTCTGAACGGAGCCGCAACTTTATTTTTTACAATTTTTGCGCGAACTTTATTGCCGATTGTTTCGTCGCCTTTTTTAATTTGCGCGATTCGCGCAAGTTCAATTCTAACAGATGAATAAAATTTTAGAGCTTTTCCACCAGGAGTTGTCGTTCCAGCTCCCGGGAACATCATACCGATTCTGTCTCGTGTTTGGTTTATAAATATGAGAATTGTTTTTGTTTTTGATATAACGCCTGTTAATTTTCGCATTGCTTGGCTCATCATTCTTGCTTGCAAACCGATATATTGGTCGCCGATTTCTCCTTCAAGTTCTGTTCTTGGAATCAATGCCGCGACTGAATCAATAACAATTACATCAAGCAATCCAGACTTTATTAATCGTTCAGCTAAATTCAACGCTTCTTCTCCGCAACCCGGCTGAGCTATAACTAATTTTTTTGTGTCAACGCCAATTCTTCTCGCATAATCAATATCCAATGCGTGCTCTGCGTCAATAAACGCAACATTTCCACCCTTTTTTTGAGCTTCTGCGATTACTTCAAGGGAGATTGTTGTTTTTCCGCTTCCTTCTGAGCCAAAAATTTCAATCATTCTTCCCCTTGGTAACCCGCCAACGCCAAGCGCAAAATCCAATGACGGCGAACCTGTTGGAATTGTGTCAACATCAACTTTTGTCATTGTATCTAATGTCATTAAAGTGCCTTCACCGAATTCTCTCTGAATATCATCTAAAAGTCCGCTTAATGATTCGGCTTTTTTTGTTTTTTCCATCGGTGTTCTCTTTTTCATTGTTCGCGATATATTATTGTTAATTTTTTTGACTTTTTTACGCCCCAGAAATTTTTTACTTCAAGCGATAAATCATTTAATCCTTCTTTTAAAATAGCGTTTCTTTCAAAAGAACCTCCTTCTTTCAATATAACATTTTCGTTGTTTATTGTAAGCTCTGATTGCGGGTCAACAAATCCAGTAATGAGGATTTCTTTTGTTGGAGTATATTCTGATTTTGGCGAAATTATTTCTAATTTTGGATTTATTATGATATGAATGAATTTTGAAACAAAGATAACAAATATTATCAAAAATATAAACAAAGGCAGATTGCGATAAGGGTCAAAGAATTTCATTTGTTAATTATAATATATTTTGGTGTTTGTTTTGTATAATAATAACGATGGATTGTTTATTTTGTAAAATTGGAACAAAAGAAATTAGCGCCAAAATTGTTGAAGAGTCTAAAAATTTTTTGGGGTTTTTGGATATTAACCCTTGCTCTGCTGGGCATTCTGTTGTAATTCCGAAAAATCATTATGAAAATTTTTTAGAATTGCCTAAAAGTTTCGGGGATGAATTTGTTGAGATTTGTCAAAAAGTAGTTAAAAAATTGACTGATGGTTTAAAAACAGCTCATTTTACAATAGGTATAAACGAGGGAAAATTAGCTGGTAGGGCGATTGACCATCTTCATCTTCATATAATACCAAGATTTGAGGGCGATAAAGGCGGGTCAATTCATTCTGTCGTAAGAAATAAGATAGATAAGACAATAGACGAAGTATATGATATAATTAATACATAAATCAATCCGTCAGCTGGCGGATTACATTTTAAATTTTATACCATGGGAGTAAGAGCAAAACGAAAAGAAGGCGAATCATCAACTCAGTTTCTGAAGCGATTTTCGAGTAGATTTCAAAAAAGCGGAACTGTCTTAGAGACGAAAAAATTGAAATCGCGAAAGTTGAAAATGAATGACACGCAGAAGAAAGAATATAGAATGTATAGATTAAAGCTTCAACAGTTTATCAGTGAAAAAATGAAAGGCGGTATGAGTTTTGAAAAGGCGTATCAAATGGGAAAAAGATACATCAAGCATTTTTCGTATAAAGGATAATCGCTCACAATTATTCCTCAGGCATTCGGCTCCCATATTGCTTCGCTCTCGTCTACGCGATTTGACAGATTGGTTCGTGTTCTTAGCAGAAATATGCGACCCTATTTTATTTTGGATAATTGCGAGAATATTTTTTTATATTGTTTTGGGAGAAAAGTTTTTAAAAGTAAAATAATTATCTTACACCTCCGAGTCGCGGGATTATAGGGTTGTTGAAATTTGATATAATATTAATAATGTATAATTGGGATTATAAAATAAAGAAAAACTGGAAACCAAAAACTGATAGAGAGTGGATATGGTATTTAGAAAGAAAAATTAACTACGATGATTGGAAAAAGTTGCGCCCGTTAATTATTGCAAAATATTTTAATCGTTTAAAACTTGACCCCGGTAAAAAATTATTACTTAAAACTTATTTTAAAATATATGGTAAAAAACGCAAAGTTTAATTTAACGCCATTTCAAAAAGTATCATTAGAAATATTTGGTGTTTCAAAATTGAGAGATAAATTTTACTGGACAGGCGGAACAGCATTGGCGTTTTTTTATTTACGGCATCGTTTTTCAAATGATATAGATTTTTTTTCAGATGAAGAATTTAATTCTCAAGAAATTTTACCAATAGTTGAAAGTATTTCAAAAAAACTGCGCTTGAAAATAATCGGAGAAAGAAAAATTTTTGACAGACGGGAATTTTTATTTAAAAATGGCGGCAAAGAGATGCGATTGGAATTTGTTCACTATAAATTTGGTAAATTAAAACCAAGGCAAAAATGGAAAAATATTTTTGTTGATTCTCTCGAAGATATGACTGCCAATAAAACTATGGCGTTAATAGACAGGCACGATTCCAAAGATGCTTTTGATATCTATTTTTTATTAAAAAATAAAAAATTCACTCCTAAATATTTATTAAAATTAGTTGAAAAAAAATTTAATGTTCAATTTCCAATTTCTTTATTTTGGAGCGAAGCATTAACAGGCGCTAATCAGTTGAAAAATATAAAACCTCTATTAAGCGGTAGTAATCAAATGATAGAGAATCAAATTAAAAAAATCGTAAGTTATTTTGAAAAAGAATCAGCAAGATTTGTAAAACAAGTGTTATCATAGAAATTAATTTGAATAATACTCTTAAAAATTAAAAAATTTACATTCGGAATATGGAAAATTTGACAAACGAAAAGCAATCATGTGGTAAAATAATATTAAATTAACTCCCAGCTCCCTATCAACGATTAGGGGGGGGCAAAACACAATGCAAAAAAACACATCAACAATCGTCGCAGTCATCGTCGTAATTCTAATCGTCGGAGGATTAATTTGGTGGGGAAAATCGCAAACGCCAACCGGACCAAAGGAAACTATAAAAATAGGATTTGTAGGACCTCTATCGGGCGATTTAGCATTTATTGGTGAAAGTGATAAAAATGCTATATTACTAGCAAAAGATGAACTTAAAGATACAAAATTTAATTATGAGGTAATTGTAGAAGATGTTCAAATAGATCCAAAATTGACTGCAAACGCAACAAATAAATTAATAAATATTGATAAAGTTGACGGAATAATTTCTGTTAGCTCTGGGATTGGAAATGTTGTTTCTCCAATTACAGAACAAAACAAAACAATACATTTTGGGCTTGCTTCTGATTCAAATATAGCGAAGGGAATCTATAATTTTATACACTGG
>JBBTQG010000005.1:0-1019 GCA_038065795.1 Patescibacteria group bacterium
GTTTATGCTCCACTTTTGGTTTTATTTTATATTTTTGGCGGAAAAAATTTTACTAAACTGACTCTAGCGTGGCCTCTTCATATTTTGATTGACATACCCACCCACTCAGTCAATTTTTATCCCACTCATTTTCTTTGGCCCATGTCCGATTTTTTCGTAAACGGCATATCTTGGGCCACACCAATCATATTTATTCCAAATGTTATTATTCTTTTCACTCTCTATCTGTATTGGTATGTGCACAAAAAATTTAGTAAGATAGAGATATAAATTTATGCCAAAATATAACTGGGTAGAAAAATACAGTGTCGGAGTAAGAGAAATAGATAAACAACACGGGCATTATTTTGATATGGTCAACAATATTATCAAACTGACAGGACAAGATAATGTCTCTATTGATGATTTGATACCAAAGATTAACGAATTATGTGATTATGCGCGCTATCATTTTTCAACTGAAGAAAATATTTTCAAAAAATATAGTTATTTGAATATCAAAGAACATATGGATGCTCATGAAATTTATTGGGAAAAGATGGACCAATTTATTCTCAAAGCCAAAACAGCCGGAGAAAATACTAAAAAAATAGCAATGGAAGTGGCCGAATTTGCCGGCAGCTGGCTCATAAACCACATAATGATGATGGATCAAAAATACATCATTTTCATGCACCAAAACGGTATTAAATGATTTTTAATATTGCAATTTTGTCTTAAATGACGTTAAATATTCGCGGAGGTTCTCAATGGAGAAGGTAACGAAGAGAATCTGGAAATTCGCGCTGTTTTACCTTTTTCTGGTTTTAACAGAATTGGGGATTTGGTTCATCTTGCGATCCTTGATGATTAATCTAAAATGGCCCAAATTGCACATCACTCTTTGGGTAGGTGTTTGCCTTGTTCTTTTCATCTTGATTGTGAAGCATATAGGAGATTTTTTTGTACTCTTAGTGGATCCACTATTTTCTTGGTGGAGACGTCACTTAGAGGAGAAAAGGGAATTCAAAAAGAAACTT
>JBBTQG010000006.1:0-3639 GCA_038065795.1 Patescibacteria group bacterium
TGCCTTTTTCTGCGTGTGCACTTTTTGCCTCTTTTTGGATTCGTGACCCCAAGCCTTTCCTTCAACCCAGAGGAAACCATCTTAACGAAAGCTCCGTAAGAAGTTCTGCGGCGCATAACAGGATGACCTCCAAAACCCTTTCGCACCATTTCTCTGGCAACTGCCATACCCGTGGCATCGCCATCAGCAACTAACTGTTTAGCCGCCATATTATCTATTTTGCGCTTTCCGTGATTAGCCACTCCATTCACCTTCTTTCAAATGCTATCTTTATTATACAATAATGCTTAAAATAAGCAAGAATTATTTTAAGCCGCGAGTTTTAATAAATTTTTATAGAGCATTGCCACTAAAATTGGTCCTGTTCCGCCCGGAGTTGGAGTTATTAGGCTTGCTTTATTTTTGAGCTTTTCAAAATCTATGTCACCAACATTCGTTCGCCTTTGGCTGACTTCTACGGACAAACTTACATCTACCGAATAGCCAAAATCTATTATAATCGCTCCTTGCTTGCAATCTGTGATGAGATTTTTTTTACCAACTCCTGAAACAATAATGTCTGCGTCCTGTAGAATTTTTTCTTTAATCTTTAAATCTGTTTTTGAATTCATTACAAAACAAGTCGCGCCTTGTTTTAATAAATAATGTGTTATTGGTTTTCCGATTAAATTTCCATACCCGACAATCGCAGATGTTTTTCCTGAAAAATTCAATTTAAATTTTTCTTTTATAAAATCAACAACTTCAACAGCTGGTGGATTCACCCTTCGGTTGGCCTCAGGGTAAGCTACTTCCCCAGTAAAAAATTTGCCGATGTTTTGCGCAGACAAACAATCAACATCTTTTTCTGAAATTATTGCGTTTAAAAAATATTGGGTTTGAGTAAAAAATTTTAGAGGCAACGGGAGTTGAATTATTGCTCCGTTTGTAGTTCTTGCTTTTACAATTTGACTTATTTTTTTTCTAATATCACTTCTACTTAAATTTTCTGGTAACTCATAAACCCTAAAATCAATATCTAATTTTTTCGCAAAATTTTCTTTTGCTTTTATAAATCCAAGTTGAGCCGAGATATTGCCAACTACAATAACCGCGAAAGAAATTTTTTCAAAATTTTTTCTTTTCTCGGTAAGTTCTGCTAATATTTCTTGACTCAATTGTTTCCCATCAATAATCATAATTTAATTTTAAACCAAAAAATCCTCCCTATTTGATTTATTTGCGTAAGTTATTTACATTTCAATGGGAATTTCTTGAGAAATGATTCAACTTCTTTTTTTATTGATTTTGGTGATTCTTTGTTGATTAATAATCGTTTGAGCCAATCCGCAATTTGTGTCATTTCTTTTTCTTTCATTCCGCGAGTTGTGATTGCGGGAGTTCCAAGTCGTAAGCCGGTTGGATTAAATGGCGAAGCGTCATCTGGCAAAGAATTTCTGTTTGCAGTGATATTTGCCTGTTCTAATATTTTTTCTGCGTCTTTTCCTAAAATATTTATTGGCTTTAAGTCTATGAGCATAAGGTGATTATCAGTTCCACCGGTATACAATGTAAATCCTTGTTTCTGTAATTCTTCCGCTAACTTTTGAGAATTTTTAATGATTTGCAGTTGATATTTTATAAAATTTGGCTTCAACGCTTTTTCTAATGCAATTCCGATGGCGGCAGTTTGATTGTTATGCGGTCCGCCCTGTAATCCGGGAAAAATAGATTTATCAATCAAGCTTGGAAGTGTGGTGTTAAGAATGTGGGGCGCGAGCGGGAGCCTTGATTTTTTTGAAGAAAAAATCAAGGCTCCCCGAGGACCACGGAGCGTTTTGTGCGTTGTCATTGTAATAACATCAGCAAATGGAAACGGCGACTGATGAAGTCCCGCCAAAACTAATCCAGCAATATGAGAAATGTCCGCTAAATGATATGCGCCAATGCTTTTTGCGATTTTACCTATTTTTACAAAATCAATTTTACGCGGATAAGATGTTGTACCCGAAACTATAACTTTGGGCTTAAAACTCCTTGCTAATTCTTCTAATTTTTTATAGTCAATCCTCCCTGTTTTTTTATCAATTTCATACTGTCTAGCATTAAATAGCTTTCCGACAGCACTCGCTGAATGACCATGAGTTAAATGTCCCCCGGATGATAGACTAAAACCTAATAATTTATCTCCGGGATTCATTAGCGCCAAATACGCCGCCAAATTAGCTGGCGAGCCAGAATACGCCTGAACATTAACACCCCAATTTTTAGGATTTAATTTAAAAACTTCTAACGCTAAATTTTGAGTATTTTGCTCTATTTCGTCATAATAAACATTGCCCGGATAATATCTTTTGCCCGGATACCCCTCGGAATATTTATTCATCAACGGCGATCCCAATGCTATCAACACCTCTGACGAAGCGTAATTTTCCGATGGTATAAGGTTCAAGAATGTTGATTGCCTGTGAATTTCTTTTTTTATGAGCCCAAAAAATCCGTTTTTTCCTTGCTTTTTCATTATTCGTTATCCACTTTTTGTAATCCCCGAAATATTTGACTTTCATAGAATTTTACCATATAATTAGCCTATAAGTCCCGCAAGGGGCTTTTGAAATTAATGATTTTCCAAAGGTCATATTAATCTTGTAGAATGCTAAAAAGCCGAAAGTACCGAAAATTTAATTTTCGGTACTTTCGGCGCTGAAAACAGAGTTTTCAGCATTCCCTGCAATAAATTTATCATATGGTGAAGATAAAAACAGCAATCTGTTTTTATCGCCGAAAAATACTAATGCCGAAAACTGACAAAAAGAGCAGTGGCATTTTTCATCAGTTTTCGGCGACGAAAAGCTCTATTGCGCTTTTCGTCAATTTTCCGTCATTTTCAGCGTCTATTCATTTACCTAATGACAAAATCAACAAAATTATTTTTTCTATTAGCTTTGCTTGTCTTTTTGGCATATGGCGAGGTTAACTCTCCAATTGAAGCCCAAGGTGAGCTTTCGTCTGTTGAAGGAGCCCCGGTGTTTATTACGCCTTCACACAAAACATCCAGAACATTATTTACAATTATTACTGGGTACTCTTCTAGTGTAAACGAAACTGATGACACCCCATGGCTTACTGCTGCTGGAACAAGAACTCGCGACGGCATTATTGCCTCAAATTTTCTTCCAATGGGCACAAAAGTCAAAATTCCCAGATTATTCGGAGACAAAATATTTATTGTTGAAGACAGATTAAATAATAGATTTTTTGATAGAGTTGATATTTGGTTCCCTTCAAAATCTGCCGCTAAACACTTCGGTATTCACTATAATACTCTAATACAGATTCTTGATTAGTTTTATTTCTATCGTTTTTTCTTAGATTTGCTTGATTTAATATTTTTAGTACGCAATCTGCCAACTGGTGGAACGGTTGTTAGATTAGTTGTTTTTTTTACTGATTCTTTTTTGGTGTTAATTATTTTTTTTGCCATTAGTTTTGTGCCTGCCAAATGACGGGTTGGCTTTATAGTTTTTTTGTTCAAATTATTTGACGGAGCAAAAAGCTTTGAGATTATATTGGCGCTTTTTGAAAACCTATCAATAACAGCTTTATTTTCTACTTTATTTTTTACAACTTTTTCTGAATTTATTTTTTTAATATTTACTC
>JBBTQG010000007.1:0-19602 GCA_038065795.1 Patescibacteria group bacterium
TGAGTAAACGGTCGTTACGGCTACCGAAAATACTTTTCAGCAAATTGGGAATCAAGCTCGGCCGCAGATACTGGAAATCGGAGCTCAAAGGATTAGCCAGCTCGATAATGTCCTTCTTCTCATAAGCTTTGAAAATTTCCAAATCTTTTGGTCAGTACCAGTATAGCTTCCCAAAGAATGAATCAGCACAGCAATTCTGTCCGCGGCAATTACTTGACATTGACCAGCCGCCAAATTCGTATCTAAATCTGCTGGCGGATGAGCAATACATAAAGCTCCTTCTGGAATTGTTCCGGATGGAAATGCGACAAAAACTTTTGCGGCGGTTTGCGGATTGCTAAATTGAGAACCAACGCTTATTGACGCCTGAACAACTTTGAATAAACTTATGTCCGTTCCATCACTCCCAATTCTAATCGTTCCATTCAGATGAAGATTCGCTTGCGAATTATTTGTTCCAATACCCAATCTTTTATTTACATTGTCCCAATATAATCCATTATCCTGCGAAATTACTCCGCCAGCAGTTATAAATGGAATAGATCCCGGAGTTAGCGCCGTAATCGTTAAACCAGTAAAGTTTGGCGATGTTCCATTCTGAACACCTCCTCCCTGCCCAAAGGAAGAACCATCATAATTTGTTGAAACTATTTTTGTTCCATCAAAAGTCAAAAATTTATTTAGTGTAAGACTCGCTGAATTAATAATATCTGGGTCAAAATTTGATGCGATTATTTTTGTTCCATCAAAAGTAAGCGCTCTTTTTGGAGTAAGAGCTACACCTCCAAATATATTAGCCTTGACATCTGCAATCGCCCTAGTTGCTGAATAATATAAATTCGCTAATCCTTCTGGTAAATTATCTGTGTTTTGCATTCCTGTACTTGTTGAACCGCCAAATCCAATAATGCTTGCCCAAGAATATTTACAACCATCACTAAAACATATTCCGTTTGTTTTTATATTATCAACTTTTATATTCCCAGTAACTTCAATTTTTTCGGTTGGAGTTGTTGTTCCAATACCCAATCTTTTATTTACATTGTCCCAATAAAATCCAGAGTCAGCGGAAATACTGGACGAACTATTTACAAAAGTTATTGCTCCGGGTATTGCCGAACCTGTAATGGAAATACCTGAGCCTGAAACTATTGTTGTTGTTCCTGTAGCCCAGCTTGTCCTACAATCATCTCCAATACATAAACCAGCGCCTCCTCTTATCTTTCCAGCAACATCTAAATCTTGTGACGGAGTTTTTGTATTTACGCCAACTTTTTTATTTTTAGAATCAAAAAATACAAAACCTGGTCCCCAATCCAAACTATAGTTATTCATATTTACTGTTGTGTTAGTCGCAAATTCTGTTGTAATAGGATACACAGGGATAACTGTACAACTTTCAGAACCCGGCATACAACCCGGATCTAGCGTTTGACCGGGATTATAAGGAGTAATCGGAGGCAATGCAAACGCAATTTCAAAAACCGCAAAAGCGGAAATAAAACCTATTATTATAAAAAATGATAAGCTATTGAGCGACACCCCGCTGTTCTTTTTTGTTTCCGAACTTTCCGAATTGATATTTTTCATTTTTTATATATTCTATTTTGTTAATTATCCATTTGACGACAAATTAAACCAGTAGTATTTACTAATACTATAATTAAATTATACAGCAAAAAAATTAGATGTCAATTTTATTTCCTACATTATAGCTTAATTGTTGTCAAATAGATGACTACTTATATTGGGGATTTTCCTCTTTAATTCCCTTAGAATTGGCTGAATATCTGGCTAAAACAAAAAAAAGGCTTGAAAGCCTATTAAGATACGCAAAAATATTTTTATTTAAGTTAATTTTTTTACTATTTTTAATAATCCTTCTTTCAATTTTTCTTGCTATAGCCCTCAAATAATCAAGGCGCGCTGATTCTATATTGCTTCCGGGCACAATAAAACTATTTATATTTTTAATCCCTTTTCCAATATCATTTATTATTTTTTCAAGTTCTTCTATTTTTTTCTCGCCAAACTTGAATACGCGAGTTTTGTCATTTACAAAAAGTTTCTGAGCGACAATTGCTTGAATGATAAAGATATCCTCTTGAACTTTTTTTAAAAATTTCTTGATTTTAGAATTTTTAATGAGCGCTCGCGCAAGCCCGCATAAACTATTTAGTTCGTCTAATTCTCCAAGGATTTCCATAATCGGATTGTCTTTGTTTATTTTATTTTTACCAACAATGTTTTTTCCCTTATCTCCAGCTTTTGTATAAAAAGTTTTCATTGATTATTTTATAAATCAATTAATTTTAAAAATACCTGTAAGTCTTTCTTTGTTTTTTCAGTGAGATTATATTCAAAAACTTTACCAAGCGATATCCAATCAAAATCTTCGCCCTCGCCTAATTTCATTTGTGATTTTTCTAAATCGCTTTCAACATAAAATACGAAACGATAAGTTTGTAATTCTTCATTGAGATAATCGCAAAGCGCTTTAATCTCATTTTTTTGAATATCAATATTCAACTCTTCATTTAATTCTCTTATAAAAGTTTCGCGCGGTGTTTCATTGCCTTCTTTTAATCCTCCAAAAAACGCCCACATATTTGGATTTATTTTTGTTTTTCCATCTCTCTTATGCAATAAAACGCTTCGTGTTTTTGGATTATATAAAAATCCTCCTGCATAAAATTTATTATTATTTATGTTATTTTCCATGGCAATGTTTGTATTTAATTGAATTTCCATCAGATTTTTTCGCTCCGCACGGGCAAGATTCGTTGCGTCCAATTTTATTCTCTTTGCCTGTATTAGTCTGTGTGTTTAATCCGCTTGAATCAGTTCTTTGTAATCGCATAAAGTATTGAAACAAATTAAATCTAAATAACTTATGAAAACTATCAAAACTTTCCAGCGCGTCTTTTTTAAATTCTATTAACGGGTCTCTTTGACCGTACGCCCTATATCCAACGCTTTCCTTAATTTCATCTAAATATGACAAATGCTCTGACCATAAATAATCGTAAATTCTTAAAATCGCGGTTTTCAACATTTGTTGAAAATCTGGAAGTATTTCTTCCTTAGTTTCATCTTCTTCGGATTTTTTTATAAACACAGATTTTATTTCATTAAAATGATTCTCCCATTTTTCGCGAGCTTCAATTTGTATATTTTCTATTTCTGTTTGTGTCAAAATCTCACTTTTTCCACTATCACTTGGTGGCTTTTCTAAACCAATCCCGTCCAATTGAAAAACAAATTTAATAGTATCAAGTGGTTCTTTTAAAAATGCATTAAACTCAGTTTCTATAAATTTATCCGGAATAACTTTATCCAGCAACACATTTTTTCGTTCATCATAAATTTTTTCTCTTTGAGCGTTGACGACATTGTCATATTCAACAAGATGCTTCCTCATATCAAAATTCAAACCTTCAACTTTTCCCTGAGCCTCTTCAATTATTTTTGAAATAATTGAATTCTCTATTGCTTGGTCTTCTGGAATTTTAAATTTATCCACAATATTCTTTATTGAATCTCCTCCAAAAATTCTTACGAGTTCATCGTCTAATGAAATATAAAATTGTGTTTCTCCAGAATCGCCTTGTCTTCCAGTTCTACCCCTTAATTGATTATCAATCCTCCGCGCTTCATGCCTTTCAGTTCCAAGAACAAATAACCCTCCGAGCTCCAAAACTTTTTTGTGCTCTTCTTCCCATTTTTCTGTAGCTTTATCAATTCCACCAAGCACAATATCAACTCCCCTACCAGCCATATTTGTCGCAACAGTCACCGCTTTGAATCTGCCAGCTTGCGCGATAATATTTCCTTCCTCCTCATGATTTTTTGCGTTTAAAACATTGTGTGGAATTCCTGATTCTGTCAATTTTCTGTGAAGTAATTCATTTTTTTCAATAGAAGTTGTGCCAACCAAAATAGGTCTTCCCAAAGAATAAAGTTCTTTAATTTTTTCAACAATCGCATTCCATTTCGCATTTTGACTCATAAATATTTTGTCTTGATTATCAATTCTTACACATTGTTTATTAGTCGGAATTTTTATAGACTCTAATCCATAAACTTTATGAAATTCTTCGGCAGATGTAATTACAGTTCCACTCATTCCAGAAAGCTTTTTATATCTCTTAAATAAATTCTGAATAGTTATTGAGGCAACTGTTTTTGATTCAGGCTGAATGGCAACTCCTTCTTTTGATTCAATTGCTTGATGTAGTCCGCCAGACCATCTTCTCCCTGCCATTAATCTTCCTGTAAATTCATCAACAATAACAACCTGCCCATGCTTTACAATATAATCTTTATCTCTGTGAAATAAAAAATTTGCTTTCAAAGATTCCTCTAAATGATGAATTGTATGTAAATCTTCAACTTGATAAGGATTATATTTTAAAACTTTTTCAACATATGCTTGCCCTTCCTCTGTCAAAAATATAGATTTTCTCTTTTCGTCAATAGTAAAATGTGTTTCTGGTTTTAATGTTTGCCCCAATTTATTAAAAAAATTATATGTGTCCTCGGCTTCTTTTTCATAGCTTGAAATAATTAATGGAGTTCTTGCTTCGTCAATCAAAATACTATCAACTTCGTCAATTATCGCGTAATGCAGTTCCCCTCCTTTTTCATCAGCGCTATTCCTTTGAGATAAATCTTTTTCTTCTATAACCAAATTATCTCTCAAATAGTCAAAACCAAATTCGTGATTTGTTCCATAAACAATATCAGCCGCGTACGCTTCTTTTCTTGAAATCGGTCTCAAAAATTCATGGATAACTTTATAGCTCCCAAATTCATCTCTTTTTTCATCCAATTTATCATTTTCATCTTTAATTTCGTCTATATATCTTGAATCATATATATATGAAGCGTCGTGTGTTATACATCCAACAGACAACCCCAAAAAATCATAAATTTGCCCCATCCAAACAGCGTCTCTTTGAGCCAAGTAATCATTTACAGTAATAACATGCGCGCCCTTTCCTTCTAATACATTTAAATATGTAGGCAGAGTTGCGACTAAGGTTTTTCCTTCACCAGTCATCATTTCAACAGTCATTCCTTTATGCAAAGCAATTCCACCCAAAACTTGAACATCAAAGTGCCTTTGTCCCAAAGTTCTTTTTGAGGCTTCTCTCACTAACGCAAAAGCATCAACCAACATTTCATCAAGCGATTTCCCGTTTGTAATTTGTAATTTAAGTTCGCTTGTTTTTTCTTTTAATTGAATATCGGTCAATTTTTCAAATTCAGGCTCTATCGCATTGATTTTTTCCACCAATGGCTTCCATTCGTCAATTTTATCCTTTTTAAAAAAATTAAACATTGCTAAATTGGTAAAACTACCCGCAAAAAACTGCGGGCGATATATCAACATTATAACGCTCAAAAAATTAATCACAAAAAATAATAGGGCGTAACCTTGCGATGTGTGGAACATACACAGGCAAGATTACGCCCACGGGCAGAGGGAGAGGAAGGACTATTTAAAGTTTAAGGTATATATTTTGAATGTCAACCTCTTGTATATCCACATTTTGATTTAAAATTTTTACAAATATATGCTAAAATTTAAGCAGTTATTTTAGTCGTTTATAAATACACATCTGTAATTTTTACTAATACTAAAATTTAGTAAAAATACATTGTTTAAAAAAATAATGAAAAAAGAAACGATTTATTTTATTTTCGGAATTATTATATCATTTTTCCTTTTTTTAAGCATAACATTCGTATCTGCAACATCTGGAAAATGGACTGTTTTCAAAACAGATAATTCAGGGTTTAATTTTAAAAATAATTCCAGTACAAGTGATTCTCATATTTCAATTTCTTCAATTGGTACAACGCAAAATTCCGGATTAAGCATTAGGTCTCAATATGGTTTCGCGTCATTACAATTTTTAAGAGGATTAGATAGGTCGGCATTACGATGGTCTATATTTCAAAGCGCAAGCGATACAGCGGATTTAAATATTGCCAGATATGATGCCAATGGAAATTATATTAATATGCCCCTTACAATAAATAGAGCAACCGGAAAAATTGATATAAATATACTTGGGTTATCTCCTGTTTTCTCAACGCCACCATCTACTGTAAGAGGAACGATGTTTTATGATGTTGCCTCAAATAGAATTGGTTACTATAATGACTCTGGATTAGTAGATATTATCGGTAAAATTGATTGGAATGAAATAATTTTTGGAACACAAACTGGTTGGGCTTGCAAAGAACTGCCACTTACAAAATGTGCTAATAATGGATGTAAATTAAAAATTAAAGCTGAAAGAATTAGTGATAAAGCTTTATGGACATATTCAGGAATTATGGATTACAACACAGATTATGCTACTTTTAGTTCTGAGGCTGATTCTGCAAGAATGTGGCAATGGAAGCTAAATGATGGAGTATATCAAGGATCAGGATGGTCTCATAATGGAATGGTATGGGTTGGAGATTGTCAATTAAATTCAAGCGGTGGCTGTACGGCTGGAACAAACGATAAAATGAATATATGTGGTTATCAAAAATTCAAGGTCTCACCAATATTGATCCAATATTAAATTAACTAAATCTTCATAAGTATATAATACCTAACCCAAAAATGTACGCCCGTCGGGCGTACATTTTTGGGTTAGGTATTATTACAAGTTATTTTAAAATATTTTTTAGTATTTCTCTCACGACATCAATATCCGCCTGTCCTTTTGTTACTTGCATAATCTTGCCTATTAAAAATTCAAACGATGATTCTTTGCCAGATTTGTAGTCATCAACAGCTTTTTTGTTTTCTTTGATTACTTCGTTAATAATTTGTTTTAGCGCGTTTTTGTCGATAATTTTTACATTTTGCTTCATTAACGCTTCAATTCCCTCTGCTGTTTCAAATGTTTTCTGTAAATGCCGAAAATGATTTATCATTTTCGGCGCTGAAAAACAAGTTTTCAGCATTTCTTTTGCCATTTTAGAATTATATTCTCCACTTATAACTTTTGAAATCAAATGCGCGAAATGATGTGGGGTCAAACCAATATCCTCTTCGGTTTTTTGATATTTTACAAAAAGCCCTATTAAATCATTTGTTAAATAATTAAACAACACTTTCGTGTCCGCGTTAGTCTGCGTATAGTCAGCGTGAATCTGTGTCAATAATTCTGAAACTGCCTCTTCAAAAAAATCAGCAATTCTTCCCTGCTTTATTAATAAATCAGCGTCTTTGAATGTCAAATTAAATTCGGATTGAAATCTTTTTCGTTTATCAGAAGGAAGTTCTGATACAATCGCTTCGGATAAAAGCTCATCATTAATTATTAACGGGGGCAAATCAGGTTCTGGAAAATATCTATAATCCTCTGCTTCTTCTTTTATTCTTTGCGAAAAAGTGTTTTGTTTTTCTTCATTCCATCCGCGCGTTTCCTGTATTACTTTTTCATCAGCTAAAATTATTTTTTTCTGTCTTTCAATTTCAAAAGATATTGAATTAGCTAACGCTCGCATAGAATTCAAATTTTTTATCTCCACCTTCGTCCCCAATTTTTCTGCTTCGCCGACACTTATGTTAGCCTCCATCCTAATCTCGCCTTTTTCCAAATTTACTTCGGAAATTTTAAGATATTTTATTAAAAGAATTAATTCTTCCATAAAAGATTTAGCTTCTTCTGAATTTCCAATATCTGGCTCTGTAACAATTTCCATTAACGGAACTCCTGCTCTATTAAAATCAATTAGGCTACAATCAACAGAATGCGACAACTTAGCTGTGTCTTCTTCTAAATGAATTCTTCTTATTCTTACTTTTTTTGGTTTATCTGATATAAAATATTCAATTTCGCCGCCAACTCCAATTGGCAATTCATACTGAGAAATTTGATAACCTTTTGGCAAATCAGGATAAAAATAATTTTTTCTCGCAAAAACACTTTTATTTTGAATTTCCCCGCCAACTGCTTTAATAATTTTTAGAGCGTCAACAACAGATTCTTTATTCAAAACAGGCAAAGCTCCAGGTTGCCCAGTACAAATCTCGCAGATATTAATATTCGGATGCGATTCAGAAGAATCATTTAGGCAACCACAGAACATCTTTGTATTAGTGGAAAGCTCCAAATGTATCTCCAGCCCAATTTTTGGAATAAGATTCATAATGATTATTTTATTTAATAATAAATAAATTAGACATTATTTTAGATTAATTTCTCGTTTATACTTTTATTATTTTTATCTTTCCAGTAATCTCTACCATTTGTAGGATAGCCTAATATAGCAGTGCTTGCCTGCGAAGGACTAGTAAAAATAATATCTTCACTAGTCGTAATAGAATTATCAATGAAATTTACTTTGTCCATAAAAATTTTATTAGTCTCGTATCCTTCTTTACTAATTGTAGAACCCGTAAATACAACAAAGCCATCATTCGTAAACATTCCCCTTGAATTAACATTTCTATTTGTATTTTTAAGATAGAAAAACATATCATTATCTATATCATCTAATATTGCTAAGTTATTAGTCAATTGTTGTGATTCGCTTATTTCAACAATTGGCTCTAAAAATCTATATCCTATTGATGATAGCACTGTTTTTATATTTAATAAAAATTCTATCGCAAATGCTTTATCTTCTGGTGATAAAACATTCCTCGCTCCCTGCTGAGTATTATCTAAAATACATCGCTTGTATTGCTTAACATAATCAATGCAAATAATCTCTAAGTATTTTATATGTCCACCGTTTAATTCCCCTCTATCAGTAGATACAAAAAAAAGTAAATAATTCCAAAAATCTTTTTGTTTCTCATGACTAATAATACGATTTTTAATATTTTCTGTTTGTCCTATATAAATTTTTTGTTTATCAAATTCTTTTTCACTTTGTCCAATTAAAAAATATAAGCATGGAGATTTTAAATTATTTTGAATTTCTATTTCATCAATTTTAAAAAGTTTATCTAATTCAAAACGAGGGACAATATATCCTCTACCACTCCAATTAGACATTTTTATTGTTTTAACTCCCTTTGGGTTACCGTCTAAAAGAAATAATTTTACGGTTTTTTGTTGTATTGCATCTTCTGTCATTTTATATTAATTTAACAATTTAAATTTAGATCCAAGATATTGCGGTTCTGGAAATTTATATTGGAAATAGATTTTTTCGTCAAATAACATTTTCAAACTGAATTATAACACAATACCTTCCTCCTCTGCTTCCTCTCCGCCTTCCCCCTCCACATCATCAATAGCTGGATTTTTCCAACTCGCAAACTCGCAATTTGGATATTCTGAACATCCAAAAAAATATCTTCCGCGCTTAGTTTTCTTTTTTACAACAACTCCTTTTACGCATTTCGGACACTTCATAGCATTTTTATCAAAAATTGGCTTTACGCTCCTACAATCTGGAAATCCAGTGCATCCAAGAAATTTTCCAAATCTGCTGTATTTAACCGCCATCGGTTTTTGACATTCACTACAAATTTCGTCAGTTTCTTCAACTTGCGGTTTTTGACTTTCAACTTCTTCGTATTTTTTATCAAGATTTTCTTTAAATGGTTTGTAAAAATCCCCAATAACCTTTTGCCATTTTTCTTGTCCTTCTGCAATCTTGTCAAGTTTTTCTTCCATTTTTGCCGTAAAATCAATGTCAACAATTTCTGGAAAATGTTGCATTAAAATATCATTCACTTGAATTCCGATGTCTGTTGGTTGAAGACGCCGAGCTTCATTTTTAAAAACATAGTTTCTGCTTTGAATGACGGAAATAATTGGCACATATGTTGATGGTCGCCCAATTCCAAACGCTTCTAATGTCTTAATTAAACTTGCGTCATTATATCTTGGAGGAGGTTCTGTAAAATGTTGACTTGAATTAACTTTTTCTAAATCTAAATCTTCATCTTTTTTTAATTCTGGTAATTCATTTTCTTGATATTGTGTTTTCCAGATTTTCATATATCCGTCAAATTTCATAATTGAACCAGCCGTTCGAAGTATATAAGAATTTACGGATCTTGCTTCAATTTCAACACTTGTAGCGTCAAATCGCGCTTGTGGAAGTTGAGACGCAATAAATCTTCGCCAAATCAAATCATAAAGTTTTAAAGCGGCGGGTTCAAGCTTTGCGTTAAAACTTGTTTCAACCCCCGCAACTTCAACTTCTGGTCGCGTTGGTCTTATTGCTTCGTGAGCTTCTTGCGCTAACTTTGATTTTGTTTTAAAAATTCTTGGCGCGTCAACGGCATAATCTTTTCCTAATTTTCTTTCAATCCAATTTTTTGCAACCTCAACCGACTCCTTTGATAAATTTACAGAATCAGTTCTCATATAAGTAATGATTCCATTTTCATAAAGCATTTGCGCTAAGCGCATAGTTTGTTTTGGCGTAAGTCTTAATCTTTTTGAACCCTCCTGTTGTAGCGTGCTCGTTGTAAATGGAGGAAGTGGATTTTTCTTTATTTCCTTTCTTAAAACTTCTAAAACTTTAAATTTTGCTTTTTCTAAATCATCAATCACTTTACTAATATCATCTTTTGATTTTAGAGCCAATTTTTCCAATGCCCTATCATTTATTTTAATTAAATTCGCTTCAAATGTTTGCGCATTTGTTAATTTCTTCAATAGCGCGGAAATTGACCAATATTCTTCTGGCTTAAACGCCAAAATTTCTTTTTCTCTTTCAACAACTAATCTCAGCGCAACAGACTGAACTCTTCCAGCAGATAAACGATTCATAACTTTTTTCCATAAAAACGGCGAAAGATTATATCCAACCAATCTATCCAAAACCCTTCTTCCCTGTTGGGCGTCAACCATGTTCATATTAATTTCACGCGGATGTTGAAGCGCTTCTTTTATCGCTGTTTCAGTAATTTCATGGAATACAATTCTTTCAATTTCAGGAAATTTTATTTTAACACTCGCTTTTTTTCTCTTTCCATCAGCTATTGCTTTTTGTTCTTTTGCTTCAAGATTTTTTTGCGTTTCTTCGTCAAGCCCGAGAGCTTGAACAAGATGCCATGAAATTGATTCTCCTTCGCGGTCTTCGTCAGACGCAAGAATTATTTTGTCAATATTTTTTATTTCAGCTTTAAGTTCTTTTACTCGCGAGCGCGCTTTTTTAGGAATCAAATAATGCGGTTCAAAATTATTTTCAGTATCAACTCCGATTTTACTTCTCGGCAAATCGCGAACATGCCCAAAAGAAGATTCAACTTTATAATTTTTTCCCAAAAATTTTGAAATTGTTTTTGCTTTTGTGGGACTTTCCACTATGACTAAATTCATATTAAAATTTTGATATTTTTGCCAAAATTTAACATGGGTTCAATTTTGACATATTTATTTTACTAAAATTTTATTCTAACCAAAAAAATATTCCATAACCTCCAATCTTATATTTTAACAATCATTTTGAATTTTAGAAAATCCAAATAAATTATCAATAAAATTTAAAACCAAACTCTTAAAATAGAAATTGCAATCAACGCAACCGCAACCGCCCAAGTTATATAATATGTATATTTTTCAATTCCCCTTCTCTGCATAAACGGCGTATTGCCTCCACCTCCGCCACCAAAAACCGAAGACCCAATTCCTCCTCCGCCACCTCTTTGCTGAAGCGCTATTAAAGCAACCAAAGCAATACTTAAAACCAATGTTCCTATATCCACTATCGTGTTCATTTTATTGCTGACATACCAATAAGCATTTCTTCTGGTATATCCGAAATTTTAATTTGATGCTTTTTATATCTTTTTTCAATTCCAGCAATAATATTATAAATATATTTTAACTCTTTTTCTGAAAATTTATAACTCCCCTGAAGTAATTTACCCCTGTAATAAGGATTCAAATCAACCTCTGCTATTTTACCCTCTTCATTGGCTTTTTTAACCAATAACATTCTGTATATTGTAGAACCCAAAAACCCCAAAAGCGGTAAAATTTCCTTTTCTGGCTTTCCCATTAAAAGCACCTCCCGTTTCAAATATTGAAAAAACTTTAAAAAATCTTTGTCCTTCAAATAATCAACCATTTCAAATGTTTTGCTTTCTCCCGGCTGTCGCATAAGCGCTTTAATTTCTTCAGTTGTAATGAGTTGATTTTTTTTATAAAAAGACAATTTTTTAATTTCAGTTAAAAAATGCGCTGGTGAATTTATAAATATCTCACACAATTTTTCAACAGCGGCAGGATGTAATTTAACATGGTACTTTGACAAAATTTCTTCCGCCCATCTTCTAAAATTAAGTTTTTTAGATGTTGCTTTGGAATCAAATTTATATTCAATTTTATGTAGTTTATATGGAATTTTTAATTCTTTCAAAGCCTTTACAAGCGTGTTAGACAATTCATTAAGTGTAAAAATCACATCAGGATTATAATTTTTAAACAATAAATAAAGCGGTTCGCATCCAGCTGTATCATAAAAATCGCGTATTACTACAAATGGATTATCTCCCCACAATTTTTTATTAATTTTTTGCTGAAAATCTATCATAAAATCCCTATCTCCAAAATTACTAATTCTAAAATTATTATTTGAAATTTCAATAATTTTTTCGCTTATTATAAAATCTTCTTCTCCGCAAATTATATGAATCATAAAAAATGTGTTATTTTGGCAGTCAATATACCAAAAAATCGTGAGATAATACTACGAAACCCCGCTGTTTTGCTATGTTAAAAATATTGCAGTATTATTTTGTGGCTAAAAAACTAACAAAGTTAATTTTTCAACTTATCAGCATTATAACTCAGACTTAACAAGAATTCTCCAATAATTCGTAAAACAAACATCGCTCCAACAGAAAACCTGCGAGAGCGATGCTATGTAAGTATCCTTTTTTAAGATTACTTCATTACTGCTAATTTTAACTCTTTTGCAGCTGTAAATCTTGGAACTCTTTTTGCTGGAACATCAACTTTTTCACCTGTTCTTGGATTTATTGCTGTTCTTGCATTTCTATCCTTAACCTTAAATGTACCCAAGCCAGGAAACTTTACTTGTACTCCACTTTTTAATGCTTGAGTTGTAATTTCAATAACATCATTTACTATTTCGACAGATTGCTTTTTTGAAAGCTCATGTTTATCTGCGAGTTTTTGAGCGATTTGCTCTCTTTTTAATGTTTCTGCTGCCATTGTTGTTTTTTGGCTTAATTACCCCGACAAACTATTTACTATATTTTAAGGCATTTTTATAAAAAAATGCAAATTTCTTATCCCCAAATGACTTTTTACATACAACTCCAAAAACCCAGTAATAGCCCCATTTTTATAACTTTTGTTCTATTTTATTAATTTATCAAGCAACCAAAAAGCTATTTCGCGTATTCTACTGCCCTTTTTTCCCTTATTACAACAACTTTTATTTCTCCCGGGTATCGCAATTCTTTCTCTATTTTCCGCGCAATATTCTGAGATAATTTAAGCATTTCTAAATCATCAACATCATCAGCCTTTACAAAAGTTCTGATTTCCCTTCCCCCACTAATTGCATATGCTTTTTCAACACCGTCAAAACCAACGGCTATTTTTTCAAGTTCTTCTAGTCTTTTTATATAAATTTCACCTGTTTCGCCTCTCGCGCCTAATCTTTTTGCGGAAATTGCATCAGCTGCCAATATTACAAATGCTTCGGGTGTCGCAAAAGGATAGGTTTCATGATGAGACTTCATCGCAAGAATAATTTTTTCGCTAACTCCATATTTTTGCAATATTTTAATACCAATTTCAAGATGTGTCCCTTCTATTTGATGGTCAACTGATTTGCCAATATCATGCAAAAGCCCGGCTCTTTTTGCAACTTCTTTATCAAGCCCAAGCTCTTCTGCTATCATTCTTGAAAAAGTGGATACTTCTAACGAATGTTGCAAAACATTCTGTCCATAACTTGTTCTAAACTTCAACCTCCCGAGTAAATGTAAAATTGGTTCAGGCAAATCAAGAACTTCCGCGTTATAAGCCACAGTTTTTCCAGCTTCTCGTATATCTTCTTCAATTTTTTCCTTAGCCCACACAATTGATTCTTCAATAGTCGCTGGATGAATTCTCCCGTCTTTTATTAATTTTTCAAGAGCTAATTTCGCAACTTCTCTTCTTGTTGGGTCAAAGCTTGAAAGCGTGGCTACTTCAGGAGTTTCATCAATTATTAACTCCACGCCTGTTAAATTCTCAAAATGTCTGATATTTCGTCCTTCCTTACCAATTATTCTACCTTTCATTTCCTCATTTGGCAAAGGAACAGTTGTTGTTACTGTTTCATTAACAACAGACCGACTATATTTTGGAAGCGCGCTTAAAATCACTTCCAAGGCTTCTTTTTGTATTTCATCTTTTTCATAATTCTGGAGTTTTGTTATTTTTTCAATTAATTCTTGTTTGTGTTCTTTTTCAATCTTTTCAAATATAATTTTTAAGGCTTCTTCTCTTGATAATCCTGATATTTTTTCAATTTCTTTTGATATATTTGTTTCGCGATTGAATAAATCTTCTTTTGTTTTTTTGAGATTTTCATCAAGATTTGACAGGTCACCTTTTATTTTTATTAAATCTTTCTCCTTAAAATCTATGATTTCCTCCCTTTTATTGACTCTTTCTTCGCGATTTTTTAAATCATCAAGCAACCTGCTCCTCTCCTTGCGACTTTCTTCAACAATTTCAATACCTTTCTTTTCAGCAGTTACAAGAATTTCTTTTTCTTTTACTTTCGCGTCTTCTAAATGAGACTTTATTTGAGATTCAACTGAAAAGATACTCTTTTTGGCAAACACATACCTTATAAAAAAGCCCAAAATTATTCCTATCGCAAAACCGATTAAAGTTATTGGATTCATTACAAAAAGTTTCTGCCCTCGATTTTTCTCGAGATACTAAAACGCCAAAAAATTGAAAAACTTTTTCAATTTTTTGACACCAAAAATTATGCGTCGTTTTTGGCGTTTTATTTTGCAGAAGATTATTATTTGATTTGACCATTGTAATATAATTATAACATAGAATCACTTAAAATAATACAATGGTTAATAAGTTAACAAAAAATCATTCCTCTGGATTTACATTTATAGAAATTATTGTAACGCTTGGAGTAGCAATTATTATTTTAGGAATTTTTGTTGCGGTTGGGGATCCGGTTGAAATGTTTAAAATTTCAAGAGACAATAAAAGAATATCTGATTTAAGCGCGTTAAAACTTGCGATTGCAACCTATATTGAAAATAGTACTACGACTGATTTAGATGGACCAAAATTTCCGGGAGTAGGAGGCGCTGGCGTAGATATGTATCCATATCTTTTTATATCAATTCCAACAGAACAAATAACTATCCCTCCGTACCCCACACAATGTAATCCACAAAATCAACAAGAGTGGGGTTTTAGTCAATCTGATTCAACTAAATTATTAAAAACAGATGGATATGGATGGCTTCCGATAAATTTTCAGGAATTACCATTGCGAGTAATTTCTGAACTTCCAATTGACCCGATAAATTCTTACGCGCAAGGATATTATTATTCCTACGCTTTCAAAGGATACGCTCCAAACACAACTGAAAGAGTTTTTGAACTTAGAACAAATTTAGAAAGTAAAACTTATAGCTATGGTGGAAAAAATGATAAAGAATCAACAGACAATGGTATTGTTGACACTTTATACGAAATAGGAACCAACCTGACTTTAATACCAGAAGCATTCACTTACGAATGTTTCTGAAAAAAATTTTATAAACTCATCAGCGCAATAATACTCGCGTAAATAATTACTCCTTCAATAACTCCAAATAATAATAAATTTTTTACCGAACCGCGTTTAAGATGACAATGAAATTTTTTATGAAAACTTAAAAACGCCCGAGTAAATTTAAATTTTAATAATATATTTCTTGGGATAAAAAAACAAACAATATCTGAAAAAAGCGCTCCAACTGTTGCAAATAAAATCACCCAAGGCTCTTTAATAATTATTTTTTGAGCTAAAAGTAAAAACAAACCAAATCCCAAAACAAATTCAATGATAACTATTGACCATACTCCACCTGACCATTCTTTTGGACTTTTGTATTTATTATCTCCTTCCTCAGCCCTATTAGTTTTATCAAAAGCTTCAAAAATATTTCTGTCTAAATGCGGTAAAAAATCGGCGATATGATGAGAAATTAGTCCAATCAAAAAAGCAAATTCTGGATTTTGAGTTAAGTTTAATGCAACCGCATTGCCGAATATTATATGGGCGCCTGCTAACATAATAAATTTGAGAATTTAAACTCTTATACCTTAAAACACTTAAACTTGAGCTCTAATTAAAAAAATTATTTTTGAATTTCTTTTAATATACCCTCAAGCACTTCTGGCTCTTCATTTGCCAATTCTGACATCACTTTTCTATTTAAAATAATATTTTTTTTACTAAGTTGATTTATAAATTCGTTATATTTCATATCTCGCTCCCTCAAAAAAGCTCCAAGTCTAACTTGCCACAATCTTCTATAATCTCTTTTTTTCTGTTTTCTTCCTTGATAAGAATGAACAAAAGCGTGAAGCAGTCTTTCCTTTGCTGCTCTTTCTTTACTTTTTCCGCCAAATTTAAAACCTTTCGCCAACTTCAAAAGCCTAGTTCTTTTCTGTGTTTTAACTTTTCCTCTTTTAACTCGCGCCATTATGAAAATATTATATCATACTTTATTTCGAAAAACATCGCCTCCGCCATTTATTTTAAATTTTAAGATTTGCATGCTGAAAAATAAAATATTTTATTTTTCAACCACGAAATTTTTATTTTATATCAACTCATCAATGAAATTTCGTGATTTTGATTTTAAGCTAACAACGACGCTATTCACGATTAATACCCCTCATCCATTCCCATTCCTCCACCAGAATATCCGCCTTTCATATCTTTATTCTTCTCCGGAATTTCGCTCACAACAGCCTGCGTGATTAACAAAATGCTAACCATAGATGCCGCATTTTGTAAAGCTGTTCGTGTAACTTTTGTAGGGTCAATAATTCCAACTTTGAACAAATTTTCATATTCAAGTGTCGCGGCATTAAACCCAAAATCGCCTGTTTCATTTTTTACTTTTTCAACAATAACAGAAGCGTCAACCCCTGCGTTTTCAGCAATCTGCCTTAATGGAGATTCAACTGCTTTTCTTACAATGGACGCGCCGATGTATTGCGGAATGCTTTGCTTTGAAAGTGATTCAATCAATTCATCTAAGCCATTTAAAGACCTAATCAAAGCAACTCCTCCGCCCGGAACAATTCCCTCTTCAACGGCCGCTTTTGTCGCCGCAACTGCATCTTCAATTCTATGCTGTTTTTCTTTTTGTTCAACCTCGGTTGGAGCGCCAACTTTTATAACAGCAACGCCTCCTGTCAATTTTGCTAACCTTTCTTGTAATTTTTCTTTATCATAATCAGAAGTTGAATTTTCAATTTGAATTCTTATTTGAGAAATTCTTTTTTCAATATCTTCCTTTACTCCTTTTCCACCAACAATTGTTGTTGTGTCTTTTGTGAGAATAACTTTGCTTGCTTGACCTAACTGATGAACATCGGCTGTTTCAATTTTTATTCCTAATTCTTCTGAAATCAATTGACCGCCAGTCAAAATTGCAATATCTTGCAAAAGTTCTTTTCTTCTGTCGCCAAATCCCGGCGCCTTTACTCCAATTGCAATTAATGTTCCTTTTAATTTATTTACAACAAGAGTCGCCAACGCTTCGCCATCAACATCGTCAGCAATTATCAAAATTGGTCTTTTGCCAGATTGAACAATTTTTTCAAGCAAAGGAACTAAATCGTGAATGGAACTAATTTTTTTATCTGTTATTAAAATTAACGGATCGTCTAGAACTGCTTCCATTTTTTCTGTGTTTGTAACCATATACGGAGAAATATACCCTCTGTCAAATTGCATTCCTTCAACAATTTCATAATTCAATCCAACAGTCTGCCCTTCTTCTACGGTTATAACTCCGTCTTTTGTAACTCTTTGAATAACATTCGCGATAAGATTCCCAACATCAGCGTCTCTTGCTGAAATTGTCGCAACATGCGCGATGTCTTCTCCGGCAACTGGTTTTGAAATATCTTTTATTGAATCTAAAACAATATTTACGGCTTTTTCCATCCCCTTTTGCATTTCAATTGGGTCAACTCCAGCCGCAACATTTTTTAACCCTTCATTTACTAAAACTTGCGCTAAAAGAGTTGCTGTTGTTGTTCCGTCTCCGGCAACATCGTTTGTCTTTGAAGCGACCTCTTTAACTAATTCAGCGCCCAAATTTTCAACTCTGTCTTCAAGTTCTATTTCTTTTGCAATAGTAACACCGTCTCTGGTTATTGTTGGAGAGCCATATCCTTTATCCAAAACAACAGCCCTTCCTTTTGGACCCAAAGTAATTTTCACGGTGTTTGCCAATTTGTTTATACCTTGCAAAAGCTTTTGCCTTGCCTTTTCTTCAAAAAGTATCTGCTTAGCCATTTTTTAATTTTTAACCCCCTACCCACAATTTCGGAGTAGAGTTAATGATTTATCTTAAAAATTTTATCCTATAATTGCCAATATATCTTCTTCGCGAATAAAATAATATTCTTTATCATCAATCTTCACTTCATCCGGCGAATATTTTTTAAAAACAACATTTTGACCTTCTTTAACCGATACAGCAACTCTTTCTCCTTTTTCATTTAATTTTCCCGGTCCAACAGAAATAACTTTTCCTCGCATTGATTTTTCTTCTCTCGCAGTTTCAGGAATTAATATACCGCCTTTTGTAATTTCTTTTTCTTTCGACGGCTCTATTAAAATGTAGTCGTTTGTCGGTTGTAATTTCATTACGACTTTCAAAAAAAGCTTACACTCATATTCGGCAAACTTCTTTTATGGTTTTTTAAAACCCTTAAACCTTTATACTCTTATACTTTTAAACCCTCGTAATATTATACCCAAAAATCATAATAAATCAAGTCCATATTTCGAAAATGTAGAACCAAAAGAAAAAGCCCTGAATGAGTGTATATTCTCATACAAGGGCTATTTTGCGTGTTTATTAGGTGAATTTGGACCGCGAATCCATGCCCTGCTTGCACCAGAATGCACGGGCGACACTTTTTCATAATAGCTACGATGCAAGTTTTTACAAGACTGCGACCCGTTAACCTTTTTTCCTCTCGGAATATTAGTAAGGATAAAGCCGTCTGTTCCAGTTTCCTGAATCCGCGCTCCGCACTTACACCTACTTTCTAATGCTCCGCATTTTTTGATACTCGTTGTCCATTTAAGAACCAAGTGACAGCCCTCTATTGGACAAGTATGCGGCATTCTTGAAAACCAAATAATTGACGATTGCATCTTCATTGCCTCCATGTTTGCGTAGAACTTTGTAAAGTATAACAGAATGCTGAAAACGACAAGTTGTTTTCAGCGCCAAAAGGCAAATGACAAAAATAATTTATTATTTTTGTCGTCAAAAAATGATTTTTTTGACTCTTTCGGCATTATCCAATACCCACTCAACCTAAAAAAACATATATAATCAAAACATTTGCTATAATAAAATATATGGAATTTTTG
>JBBTQG010000008.1:0-3952 GCA_038065795.1 Patescibacteria group bacterium
TTACCGCAGGATTTAGTGGGTCAAGCTCTAGGGCTTTTTTGTAGCTTTCAATTGACATTTGTTGGAAGAGAGGATCTGTTTGAATTAATGCCGAAAAGCCGAAAGGTTTGCCTTTCGGCGATGAAAACGACAAGTCGTTTTCATTATTGTTTTTCGGCGCCGAAAATAATACCGGAAATAATAAATCATTTTCGGCAGCCGAATAAATTTGACCTATATTAATCCAGTTCAGTGGTTCAAACGGTTCTAATTCAATTGCGCGCTTCGCGCTTTGTATGGAGACATTAAAATTATTAGGAAGCAGAATTCGGCTAATTTCTCTGTTATATAATGAAGACTTGGGGTCAAAATTACTCGCTTTAATGAGATATGTAAGCGCGTTTTTATCATTTTTATTTTGCCAGTTTTTTATTGCCTGAGCATAATAAATATTTGCGATATATATTCTAGAAATTTGAAATAGTAAAATAATCACACAAACAATTATTGCTATTAAACCCAGTGTCATTTTTTTTGTCGTTGCGTCAAATTTTATTTCTTTTAAAGTTCCAGAAATTGAGGCAATAATTCCAAGCCCAAAAAATAAAAAGCCTAATTGCGTTAAGTTTGTTGGGTAGAAAAATAAATTGAGCAATAGATAAAATACTGCGGTAAAAATCACAGCCGATTGTTTATTTTCGCTGTGAATACTTTTGATTGTTGAAAAAAAAGCAAGAATTAGAAAAACAAGCGCAAATATTCCGAGTCCGCCGAGCGTTGATGCTAAAGTTAATGCAAAATTAAAACCCTGTGAAAATCTTGCAGACCAATATGCTGTATCATTGAGTTCTGCGGGACGATATTTCAGCCAGCTGTAAGTAAATGTAGAAGGTCCTGTTCCAATTACGGGGTTATGGTTTGACAGCGTATTATTTAAAACTATAAGAGTTGATTGCAGATTTGGTCTAATTTCAGTTGGAAATTTTGTTTGTATGTCTAATTGAAAACTTAAAAAGAATAAAGCCACAAAAATTATTAAGTAAATTAATAACGCAATATTGTTTTTTGAAAATAACAGCTTTTTAGTTGTTAATTGATATAAAAATAAACAAAACAGCATTAATGCGATTTGAAGCCAGATAAGTTTTAGATTTGTTAAGAAAATAATAAGCAAACATAATATAGCGAGTGAATTAAGAATAAATTTTATTATCCATAGTCGCGTGATATTTTTTAATTTTAATTCCTCATCTGTTCTAATAGAAGAAAGCAAACTCAAAATTATTACAAACCCCAAGCTTACAAATAAACCAAGCGCCCCAACTGTTCCTATTGTATTGAAGCTGTAATTTTGCGTAAAACCCCACGGGAATAAAGTTAATTCAAAAAATTGAGATAACCCAATAAATACGACAGACGCTAATGCTACTACAAATAGAATACCGAGTAATTTTATGTTTTGTTTGCGGAAATGAACTGCGGCAAGAAAATAAAAAAGCGCGTAAATAAAAAAAGACAAAAAACTATCAGGCAATGATAGGTTGCCATAAAAACTTAATGTTTTATATTTTGATAAAATTCCGCTAATTCCAGCTACAAAAATTAAAAAAATTATTGGAAAATTTAAAAAAGAAGAGCTATATCTAATTGTATTAGAAGAGATTGAGCCAAACAGATAAAAAATAAATCCTAATAGCGTTAATGTTGTAAAAATAAAAAATTTATTAATTTCAACAGGAGCTATTGTAAGCGGTAAAAATAAAATAGGCAACAGAAAAAAAGTTGTATAAGTTAAAAATGACGAAATAGAGAAAAATTTATTTGAATTTGTTTCCATTCTGTATAATTGGTATTAATTCTATTGTATTTTTGAATTTATAAAAAAGATTCCAACCAACGGATTCAGCGCGATGCTGAGTCCGTTGGCTGGATATTGCTCCTAGAAGACGGTGCAGTTGAGTGTGATGACTCTAAACTCGTTTCCGTAAGTCAGAGTCATCACGACGATGCTTTGCCCCTTGGATTGCCCCAAGACAACCCATCGTCTCCAGTCCTCTGCGCCGACGCTTCCTTTTGCCAGTGAAACGGCATCGGTTGTCTTGACTATGGCGACCGATGGAGTTTCACGAGCTCCGGTCGTGATATGGATTTCTCGTTGCTCCCCCTTTATCATACTCAACGAAATGGAAGCGTCTTGTGACGAGACATCGATCTCAGTCCAAGTTGGCTGAGGTTGAGGCTGGGGCGTTGGGCTGGGTTGTTGTGTTGGTTCTGCCGGATTGACAGGCGGATTGACAGGAACCGTCTTTACTGGTGTGAATGTGTATTGACCCCCGCCTCCACAACCGCAAACAACAACAACAATTGGTAACAAAGATACCAACTTGCGCATTTTGTTCACCTCCTGCGCGCTAGGATATTCGTGCTATCTAAATTATAACAGAAAAATACTAAAAGTCCATTTTTAAAACTTTATTTTTTCGGTTATAATAAGTCAATCAATATAAAAAATGAACGATTTCTATAAAAACAAAATAAAATTCAAATTAGAAAGCCCTAGAAAGGCTAACAATTTGGTTGTAATTCCATTTTTTGATAAAAAATATATACCTAATAAAGTAGGTTTTAAATTTTTAAATAAAGAATTCCAAGGTTTTATCAAAAAGAGCCTTAATACTTCCTTAAGCTTAGATAATGAAATATTGAACACTCAGTGGGGCGAGGTATTTTTTGTAAAACACGATAAAGTTGTAAGTTTAAAAAATTTTGTTCTTTTATCCAGAAGAATTTTAAAAACATTAAAAGATAAAAAGAGAACAAATTTTTTAATTTATCTTGACGATTTACCACAAATCGGAAATTGGAGATGTGATGTTGAAAACGAGAAAGACGGCTGGGAAGTTGAATATCATCAAAACAATTTATCATTAGAAGAAGTTGCAGAAATTTTTGTGTCAAATTTTGTTATGGCTGATTTTGATTTTAGTAGATTATATAAAAAAACCCCAAAAGATGGCTGGAATGAAATTAAAGATATTTTTTTGTTTGGAAATAAAAATCTTGATAAATCAATTAAGTCTGGAATTTTAATAGGTGAAGAAACAAATCGCGCAAGATTTTTATCAAATCTTCCGGGAGGAGATTTAACTCCTTCACAATTTGTTGAGTTTGCAAAAGATGTCGCAAAAGAATCAAATCTGAACATTAAAGTTTTAGGAGAAAACGAATTAAAAAAAATCGGCGCAGGCGGAATATTAGGAGTTGCAAAAGGTTCAAAAGAAAAACCTTATTTGATAATTTTGCAAAACAAAATTATCAAAATCCAAAATCCAAAATCCAAAAATTTTAATTTGTGCTTAATAGGAAAGGGGATTACTTTTGATTCAGGCGGACTTCATATAAAAAATTCTGGAGGAATGGATGATATGTTTATGGATATGAGTGGAGCGGCTTCTGTTTTGTCCGCGATGTCTTTAATTTCTAAATTAAAAATTAATGAAAATATAACAGCTGTTATCCCTGTTTGTGAAAATATGCCGTCTGGTGAAAGTTTCCGCCCGGGCGATATTTTAAAAACAATTTCTAGTAAAACAATTGAAGTTGGAAGTCCTGATGCTGAGGGAAGAATTATTATCGCAGACGCGATTGATTATGCAAAAAAATTTTTAAAACCCGATTTAATTGTTGAGTTATCAACTTTAACGGGCGCGTCTGGGATTGCATTAGGAACAAAAGCCGCGGCAATATTTTCAACAGATGAAAAATTAGAATCAATTTTAAAAAATATTGGAGAAATTTCAGGAGATTATGTTTGGAGTTTGCCACTCTGGGATGAATATAAAGATGACATCAAATCAGATTTTGCCGATGTGTGTAATATAGGAAAATCAAGATACGGAGGAGCAATTCACGGCGCAATATTTTTAATAGAATTTGCCGAAGAGTTGTCGTTACTTTCAACATTTTCAGTTTG
>JBBTQG010000009.1:0-15953 GCA_038065795.1 Patescibacteria group bacterium
CAGGAAGAAACTATAAAAGAGTTTGATAAGGAGATAAATGAAAAATTAAAAATTCTTGAAAAAGAAAAAGAGGAATATTTGAGTGGTTGGAAAAGAGCAAAAGCTGATTTGCTCAATTATCAAAAAGAAACAGAGGCAAAAATGCAAAACTTTGCGATGTTTGCTAACGCAACTCTTGTTTTTGATTTATTGGCGATTATAGATAGTTTTGATTTAGCTATTGGCGCGTTGACTGAAAAAGATAAAGAAACTTCGCTTGGCAGAGGATATTATTTAGTGCAAACGCAATTGCTGGATTTGTTAAGAAAATATGGATTGGAAAAAATTGAAGTTGGAGGTAAAGACAACAAGTCGTTAGCAGTATTCAATCCAAATTTTCATGAAGCAGTAAGTACAAAGGTTTGCGATAAAAAAGATTGTGATAAAATTGATGATGGAGCGATTTTTGAAGTGTTATCAAAAGGATATATGCTTAATGGAAAATTATTAAGACCGGCGAAAGTGCGAGTAATGATTCACGATAAATAATTTATAAAAATGGCAAAAATTTTAGGAATTGATTTAGGAACAACAAATTCAGTTGCGGCAATTATTGAAGCTGGTGTGCCGAGAGTAATTGAAAACCGAGAAGGATCTCGTCTTACTCCTTCTGTTGTCGCAATTTCAAAATCTGGCGAAAGGCTTGCTGGTGTTATTGCAAAAAGACAAGCTGTTACAAACCCAAGAAATACTGTTTACTCAATTAAAAGATTGGTTGGAAGAAGATTTAAGGATGAGGAAGTTCAAAAAGCGATAAAAGTTCTCCCATATGAAATTAGAGAAAGTTCAAATGGCGGGATGGAAGTAAAAATGGCTGACAATTGGTATCGTCCAGAAGAAATTTCTGCGATGGTTTTACAAAAACTTAAAAGTGACGCGGAGGCAAAATTAGGAGAAACAATTACAGAAGTTGTAATTACTATTCCGGCATATTTTGACGATTCTCAAAGATCTGCGACAAAATCAGCTGGAGAGATTGCCGGATTAAATGTCAAAAGAATATTGCCTGAACCAACCGCGGCGGCTCTTGCATATGGATTGGATAAAGATGTTAACGCAAAAATTTTTGTTTATGATTTTGGAGGCGGAACTCTTGATGTTTCAATATTAGAGGTTGGGGATAGTGTAATTGAAGTAAAAGGAATTGGCGGAGATTCATTTTTAGGAGGCGATGATTTTGATCAGAAAATAATCATTTTTTTGATTGATGAATTTAAAAAAGACCAAGGAATTGATTTGAGCAAAGATGTTTTAGCAATACAAAGATTAAAAGAATCTGCTGAAAAAGCAAAACAAGAACTTTCATCGTTATTTGAAACAGATATTAATATTCCATTTATAACTTCTGGCGATGATGGTCCAAAGCATTTGTATTTTAAATTTACAAGAAGCAAACTTGAAGAATTGACAAGAGATTTAGTTGAAAAATCTATTCAAATTGTTGATAAAACTTTAAAGGAAATAAATTTCAATACGCAAAATATTGATGAAATAATTTTAGTTGGCGGTCAAACAAGAATGCCATTGATTCAAAATAGAGTTAAAGAATTTTTTGGAAAAGAACCGAGAAAAGATATTAATCCAGATGAGGTTGTTGCGGTTGGAGCCGCAATTCAGGCTGGAATTTTACAGGGAGATGTTAGGGAAATTTTGCTTTTAGATGTAATTCCTTTAACTCTTGCGATTGAAACATTGGGAGGAGTGGCGCATCCGATGATTTCAAAAAATACCACTGTTCCATTTTCTAAGGTTGAAACTTTTACAACAGCATCTGATAACCAAACATCTGTTGAAGTTCATATAACACAGGGCGAGAGACCTTTATCGGTTGATAATAAAACATTAGCGAGATTTGTTTTTGACGGAATTGCGCCAGCTCAAAGAGGGATGCCACAAGTTGAAGTAAATTTTGATATTGATGTAAATGGAATTTTAACTGTTTCGGCAAAAGATAAAGGAACTGGAAAAACTCAAAGTGTAAAAGTAGAGGGTTCGGCGAATTTGAATAAAGAAGAAGTTGAAAAAATGAAAAGAGACGCAGAGATGCATGCAGGAGAAGATGACAAAAAACGAAAATTAGCTGAAATAAAAAATCAAGCCGAAAATATTATTCATCAATCAAGAAAAATTTTGACTGAATACGCCGACAAAGTTCCTGTTGAAGTTAAAAGTTCTATTGAACAAAAAATAAAAGAACTTGAAGAAGCAAAAAACGGTCAAGACGCTGATTTAATAGAAGCAAAAGTTAAAGAATTATCTGAAACAGTTTCTCAAATTGGACAGCAATTTTACGGGCAAGGAGGACAAACCGGACAATCAGATTCACAAAATCCTCAGGCTCCCCAAGAACCAGAGTCTCCGCAAGCGCCTGAAACTCCGCAGGTATAAATTTTTTTTGGGGTTTTTGTAAAAATATGTTATAAATAAAATAGCAAGCACAGAAAACGAGGTGATAGTTAATGCTAACAAGTTGTCCGCCAGATTATATCTGGGATGCGTACATGAATGGATTTTTGGATAGTCTTACTCGCACACACGGGGATTTTATGGAGCACATAAAAATCTGTGGTGTGTGTCGCAACCGTGCCACAGAATCCAAACTGACTGATTTTGAGAAAATACAAAGAGCAAAGGGCTTCAAGGATTTCAGAGAGGATAGGTAGTGGCGGAGTTATATCCTGCGAGGATGTAACTTTTTCTTTTATAATTTAATCAATGGAAGTTTTTAGAAAGTATATTATTGTTTTTTTAATTTTAATTTTTGGCGCGCTGAGTTTTTATTATGTTTCTGCGACAATAAAAAATCCTAATACTTTTAATGTAATAATTTCATTATCGTGTTTATTTTTATTTGTAATTTTTAATTCAATTTTATCTTCTGTTAGTAATTTGTATATTTCAGCAATGACGCATATCTTAATGGCGGTATTTTTATTTTTATTTTTTTATAATTTTGGACTGAATTTGATAACAGCGCTGGTTATTTCTTTGGTTTATTTGGTTTTACAGGTATATGGATATTTAATTATTTATTATTTTGAAAAAGAAAGATTAAAAATAAACTGGCTTGGTATTTTTAAAACTTCGTGGCGTTGCGCAAGTTGGTTTTTGGTTTTTGTGGTAGCTATAATTTTTGCGATAAAATTTGACGCGAATATTTTTGAAAATTCAGCTATTAAAAATGCTATAGAAAAAACGAATCCCATATTTTCTAAGTTAAATTTACCAAATCCAAGCTCTAAGATAACAGATTTTTCAAAATTACAAATTCCACAAGACCAACTCCAACAATTTAAAGGATTGAATTTAGATATGTCTAATTTAAAAAATATAGAAAATATTAACTTGAACGATATAAGTAAGCAATTAAACATAAATCTCAAAGGACAAGAAACAATCTCGGATATTGTAGTGGTTTATTTAAAAAATTTTTGGAATGGGTTAAATGATAATATGAAATTGGTTGCTAAAATAATAATAGCTGTTTTTGTAATAACAACAATTCAGCCTGTTTTTTGGGTTTTAGGAATTATTTTGAGCATAATCGCTTTACCAATTATCGCAATCCTCGGGAAATTGAAATTTTATAGCAAGGAAACAGAACAAGCCACGAAAGAAAAGATTGTGGTATAATGAATCAAGATTTTTACAATGGAAGATTATTATAAAATACTTGGCATACAAGAAGGCGCGACAGAAGATGAAGTAAAGAAAAAATTTCGTGAGCTTGCAAAAAAGCATCACCCCGATGTTGGCGGTGACGCAAATAAATTTAAAAAAATTGTAGAAGCTTACAAGATTTTATCTGATAAAAAGTTGCGAACTGAATATGACACCAGAAGAAAATTTGGCGGAAATGTTGGATTTGGCGGAGATATTTTTGGAAATATGGGTGATTTATTCCGCGGTCAAAATTTTGATGATTTATTGGGAGGTTTATTTGGAGATCTTTTTGATACTCAACAATACCAAAATTTGGATATTATGATTGATGTTGAAATGGAAATTCCTGAACTCACGAAAGGTCAGAAAAAAAGCATTATATTTCAAAGAAAAATAATTTGTATTCAATGCTCTGGTTCTGGAAGCGAAACAAAAAAATTTGTAAAATGTAATATTTGTAATGGCGCTGGAAAAGTTAATGGCAGAAGTAATTTTTTGACAGGAATTATTTTTGAATCACAAAGTATTTGCGGAAATTGTAAGGGCGATGGAAGAATCCCTGAAAAAATTTGTTTGCAGTGTCAAGGCAGACGAACAATAACAAAACAAGAATCTTTAACCGTTGATTTACCAAAAGGATTTGACCCAAGAGAATTAATTGCAATTCCGAATTTTGGAGATGAAGACCCGGCAACGGGAAGAGTCGGGCAATTGGTTATAAGGGCTCACATTAAACCACACCCAAATATCAGAATAAAAGGCAATAATTTGATAACAGAGATGCATTTGTCTATTTTGGACATTCTTTTGGGCGGTCAGTTTGAGTTGAAATTTTTTGACGAAAATGTTAAAATTAATATACCAGCAGGAGTTAATATTGAGGAGCTCGTAAGAATTCCGGGGAAAGGAATTGGAAGAGGCGATTTATATGTTCAAATCAAATTAAAACCAATCAAAAAACTTTCAAAAAAAGCCAAAGAATCATTAGAACAATTAAAAGACGAAATATAAAATTGAAATGCCAAAAATAAAATCAGCAAAAAAAGCGTTGCGACAAAGCGAAAAAAGAAGAGTTAAAAATCTTAAAAGAAAGAGAGAGATTAAAGTTGCCGTAAAAGGTTTATCGAAAGCGTTGATTGGAAAAGATAAAGAGAGTGCAGAAAAATATTTAAAATTAGCATACAAAAAAATTGATAAAGCCGCAAAAACTTTTGTTCACAAAAACAAAGCCAGCAGAATGAAATCTCGCCTCGCCAAAAAGGTAAATAAAATATTAAAGTAAAAAAATATACTTATAATTTTTTATTTTTTATATTTTATATTTTTAATTCTACTAAGAATTCCTCCGCTTTTGTGAGTATTTCTTTGGCTGTTTTGTATTTTAAGATTGTTATGGCTTTTTCAAAAGGAAGCCAGATAAAATCCGAATGTTCGTCAGAAATTTTTACTTTATTGCTTGTGGCTTCGGCTATAAAAAAAATTACTTGCTTAAAAACGAGCTGTCCGTTTTGTTTTGGATTTTTTGCTCTTGTCTCTCTGTAAAAATATTTAATTTTTTCTTTAAACCCATCAATAATATTTACATCTAATCCAGTTTCTTCTTTTGCTTCTCTTGTTGCGGTTTCTTCCATAGTCTCCCCCTCTTCAACAGTTCCCTTTGGCAAATCCCAATAATTACTCAAATAATACAAAAGCAAATATTCTCTGCCCGCCATAGCCTTGGCGTCGGAGGGTCTTTTGCCATGAATTGTTCTAAAAATAATTGTTCCTGCTGATATATGCTTTCTAGTCTTCATTTTTGCAATGATTTTGAAAATGTCGTATAATTATAGCACATAAATTAAAAATGAAAATATGGTCATTTTTTAGTTTTTAGATATCGTTTTTAATTTTTTAGGATGTTCGCATTCCATAGATTTACAAATAGGGCACAAGAAGCGTTGCAAAGGGCTCAAGATGAAGCCTTAAAATTGCACCATTCTGAAGTAAGAGCTATCCATATTTTATGGGGTCTTTTGATTATTGATGAACAGTTGATTATTGATTTGTTAAAAGAATTAAAAATAGAGGCAAAATATCTAACACAGGTTGTAGAAGATGAACTTTCAAGAATTCCAAAAATATTTGCAGCGTCAAATGTAGCCCAACTTTATTTGGCGCAGGAAACCGTGCAAGTTTTAGATGGAGCATCTGCGATTGCGAGAAAATTAGGCGATGAATTTATTTCTATTGAACATTTACTTTTATCGTTAACTGAAACAAGGACTTCGGCAAGATATATTCTAGAAAGATTCGGAATCATAACAGACAGAGTTTTAAAAATTTTAGGGCAACTAAGAAAAGGAGAAAAAATAACCGATGAAACCCCTGAATCAAAATATAAAGTTTTAGATAAATACAGCGTTAATCTTACAGACCTTGCAAAAGAAAAAAAGCTTGACCCAATAATTGGAAGAGATAAAGAAATTAGGAGAATTATTGAAATTATTTCAAGAAGGACAAAAAATAACCCGTTGCTTATTGGCGAGTCGGGTGTTGGAAAAACAGCGATTGTCGGTGGATTGGCTCAGAAAATAGTTTCAGGAGATATTCCTGAATCAATGAAAGATAAAATAATAATAACGCTAGACTTAGGTTCGCTTATCGCAGGAGCAAAATATAGAGGCGAATTTGAAGAAAGATTAAAAGCTGTTTTAAAAGAAATTAAATCAGCGAATGGAAAGTTTATTGTGTTTATTGATGAGGTTCATACTTTGGTTGGAACTGGTTCAGCGGAAGGAGCTATGGATGCGTCAAATATGTTGAAGCCATCGCTTACAAAAGGGGAATTTCAAATGGTTGGAGCTACAACTTTGCGAGATTATAAATTGTATTTTGAAAAAGACCCAGCGCTTGTTCGTAGATTTCAACCTATATATATTGAAGAGCCATCAAAAGAAGATGCTGTTGCAATTTTGAGAGGATTAAAAGAAAAATATGAAATTCATCATGGAGTTAGGATTTTGGATAGCGCGATAATTTCAGCAGTAGAACTTTCGTCAAGGTATATCACAGACAGATTTTTACCTGATAAAGCTATTGATTTAATAGATGAAGCATCTTCGGCATTAAGACTTGAATCAGAAAGCGTTCCGCAAGAAATTGACGATATAAGAAAAGATATTAGAAAACTTGAAATTGAAAAAGAAGCGTTAATGAAAGAGGAAAATAATGTAACAAAAATTTCTCAAATTGAAAACAAGATAAAAAAATTGAAAAAAGAAGAAGAAAAATTTTTAATAAAATGGGAAGCCGAAAAAGAAAAAAGAGGGCAATACCATAATTTAAAAAAGAAAATTGAAATATTACAAAGGGAAAGAGAAGAGTCCGAAGCTGTAAGTGATTTTTCAAGAGTTGCTGAAATTTTATATGGAGAAATGCCAAACGCTCAAAAAGAATTATCCGAGCTTGAAGATAAAATTAAAAAAACAAAAACAAAATATGTAAAAGAAGCTGTTACAGAAGAAACAGTTGCTGGAATTGTCGCAAGATGGAAAGGCATTCCAATTGATAAAATGTTGGAAAGCGAGGCTGAAAAATTATTGGAAGCCGAAAAAATTTTAGAGCAAAGAGTTATTGGTCAAAGTGACGCAATAGCGTCTGTTGCTAATGCTTTAAGGAGAGGGCGAGCTGGACTATCTGATGAAAACAGACCGATAGCTTCCTTCTTATTTTTAGGTCCAACTGGCGTTGGAAAAACTGAAACAGCTCGAACGCTGGCTGACTTTATGTTTAATGATGAAAAATCGATGATAAGATTTGATATGAGCGAATTTATGGAACAGCATTCCGTTTCAAAGCTAACAGGTTCGCCGCCGGGATATATTGGATATGAAGAAGGCGGATTAATAACAGAAGCTGTAAAGCATCGCCCATATAGTTTGATTTTGTTTGATGAAGTTGAAAAAGCTCATCCAGAAGTTTTTAATGTTTTGCTTCAAATTTTAGATGAAGGAAGACTAACAGATTCGCGTGGATTCACTGCCAACTTTAAAAACACAATCATTATTATGACTTCAAATTTAGGAAGCAGTTATTTTAGAAAAGTTGGTTCAATCGGATTTGGGAGAGAGGAGAAAAAAGCGTTTGAAGATTATAGCGGGAGAGTTATGAAAGCGCTTAAAGAATTTTTTAAGCCTGAATTTTTGAATAGATTAGATGAAATTATTATGTTTAAGCCGTTGGCAAAAAATGACATTGAAAAAATTGTTGACATTCAACTTGCAGAAGTTCATAAGCAACTTGAACAAAAAGGTATAAAAATCGCATTTTCAAAAGAATTAAAAAACAGGCTTGTGGAAGAAGGATTTGACCCAGAATATGGAGCGCGACCGTTAAAACGATTGATTCAAAAAATAGTTCTAAATCCATTAGCGGAAAAAATAATTAGCAAGAAAATCAAGGCAGGCGAAGTATTAATATTTAATGAAAAAGAGCTTGAAATAGTGGCGAGCAAATAAAAATTTAACAATAAAGCATTATTAAAAATAGGCGTTTTTGACATAATTGAATATGTGGTATAATATACATATAAAATTAAGAAGTAAAAATTAAAAACGAAAAACAATGGATAAAAAATAAAAGTTAGATAAATCAAAAAAATCACTATAATTTAATATACAATGAGCACAATCACTATTCCACAAAAGGAACATAAACAATTAGCTGAAAAGGCGTTTAAATTTGAATATTTACGAGAAATAATCAACAGCGATGTTTTTGCGCCACCCTCAATAAAAAATATGAATGAAATTATTGAAATTTTAAAAAATACAAAAAAATATAGTAAAAAATTCATTGCAAATATTGAAAATGGAATGAGGCGTTCCGCGTATTTTAAGTAAATGAAAATTTTACCAATTCATAAAGAGATTGCGGAATATCTAAAAAGACGAAACTTAATTAAGAAGTTTGAGAAACAGATAAAACTTTTCGAAGAAAATATATTTCATCCAAGTTTGGACACAGAACTTCTTGAGCCTAAATTTTTAAAATTTTGGAGCTTCAGGGTTGATAAGCGATATAGAACAGTCTTTATTTTTAGAGATAAAAACACCGTAGAAATTATTGATGTAAACAATCATTACAAATAAAACCAAGTCGCGTTAATTAAGAAATTACCAATGAAAAAATTATACACAAACAAATCAATCGCAAGCATTTTCATCGGAATAATTATTGTCGCAATTTTAGGAGTCGCAGGAAGAGAAATTATTGATATAGTAAAATGATAAATATTATTATAGGATTAGGACTTTTATATTTTGCTTTTTGGATACATCAGCAACAAAATAATTAAGATGATTATCTTCCATGAAATACAACCAGAATTATTAGATATAAGAACGGGACAGATTTTAAATACTCAAACTTCTACTCCGATGACAATGGAACAAAAACCATTAAATAGTAATACTTTACAACGGGAAATTTTAAGATTAAAAAGTAAAAATTAAAAAGTAAAAATTAAGAAGTAAAAACGACAGATAAAAAATAAAAGTTAGATAAATCAAAAAAATCATTATAATTTAACTATGTTCAGAAAATTACAAAATTATATTAGCGAGTCAATGAAAGAGCTGAAAAAGGTCAGCTGGTTGAATTTGGCGGAAACTTGGAGGCTTACGCTACAAGTTGTTTTGTTCGCAGTCATTTTTTCAGCAATTTATGGAATAGCCGATTTTGTGTTTTTAAAATTAATTTTTATTAAGTAAATTTTGATTTTTCTTAATGCCCAAACAAAAACTTTTTTTAGGACGAGCTTGGTACGCAATTCATACTGTTGCTGGTATTCTCAAAATTAACGATTATGTATTCAAAAATCGTTTATTTAGTAGAATTTTCAAGGTAAAGACAAAAAAATAAAATTTATAACAAATTAGACAAAAATAAAAAATACCAGTATAATTTAAGTTATAAGTATAAGGCAACAATTTTTTAAGAATAACAAATTTGATAAAAAAATTATTAATAAAAAATCGCTTATTTTCTTGACTTTCAAATAATATAATAAATTAATATTTATCAAAACAATGCCCAAACAAAAACTTTTTTTAGGACGAGCTTGGTACGCAATTCATACTGTTGCTGGATTTGAAGAAATGGTTTCAGAATCAATTTTGAAAAGGTCTGACTCGTTTGATATCAGAGATAAAATTTTTAATGTATTGGTTCCAAAAGAAAAAGTTTGGGAAGTTAAAGAAGGAAAAAGAGAATTAAGCGAGAAAAAAATTTATCCGGGATACGTTTTTGTTGATATGATAATTACAGATGATTCATGGTATATTGTGAGAAACACACCGAAGGTAACCGGATTCGTTGGAGCCGGAATTACCCCTATGCCTATTGTTAAAGAAGAAATTGATGAAATTTTGAAAAAAATGAATCAGGCAGAGCCATATGTTGATAGTGATTTGAAAGTTCATGACTTGGTAAAAATAACACAAGGAGTGTTCAAAGGAATGGAAGGAAAAATTGCTGATGTTGATAAAGAAAAAGGGAGATTAAAGGTTATGATAATGGTATTTAATAGAGAAACACCAGTAGAAGTAGATATGTCACAAATTAAAAAAAGCTAATATTTATAATCAAATACAATGAAACAGGTTAAATCAATGATAAAACTTTTAGTTAAGGGCGGGGAGGCGACTCCTGCGCCACCGATTGGTCCTTCATTGGCTCAACACGGAATTAATATTGCTGAATTTTGCGCAAGATTTAATGAGCAAACAAGAGAAAGAAAAGGTGAACTTTTACCCGCTGTAATAACGGTTTATGAAGATAGGACTTTTGAATTTATAATTAAAAAACCACCTGTAAGCGCTTTAATCAAAAAGGTTTTAAAAATAGAAAAAGGGAGCAAAGAAGCTGGAAAAATTACAGCTGGAAAATTAGCTATGGAAGATGTCAGGAAAATAGCAGAAGATAAATTAGAAGATTTAAATGCTGATAATTTGGACGCGGCGTCAAGAATTGTTATGGGAACAGCAAAATCTATGGGAGTAAAAATAGAAAAGTAAAATATTCTATATTTGTTGAATTTAACCCAAAAATGCCTAAACCCTGTTCGGGTTTTGGCGTTTTGGGTGAGGATAGGAATAATTAAGGGAATAGGAGTGTCATCAATCCACTCACTTTAACAAGCCCTTTTTTTTGTAGAAATTATTTTATTAAATTTTTCTTTATAAATTGGTTAAATTTTTTTCCTCTATCAAATTCATTTTTGAATTTTTCAAAAGAAGCAGCTCCAGGAGAAAATAAAACTATACGCGGAATTATGTTGACTGCGCGCTCGCTTCGCCTTTGGCAATCCGAAGCGGGCAGACTTACGGGGTAAATTTTTGTTGCTTTTTTGATACAACCTCTTAGATTTTCAAAGATCGCCAAAGATGATGTGTCATTTTCGGCATTTTTTTTAAAATAATCAAACTTTATCTTTTTTAATTCTTTTAATAATTTTTGTGTTGCCGAGCCATTTAAGAATATAACTTGTTCAGCGCTTAATGTATTTTTAATTTCTTTTGCCAAATCTTTGAAATCTAAATTTTTATCCGTTCCGCCAGTAATTAGAATGAGTTTGTTTTGATTGGTGTAAGGCTTGCCCCGAACAAAGCGAGAGGTGCCCTGAGGAGCGAAGCGACGAAGGGCTTGAATCGTTGCGTCAGGAATTGTTCCAGCGCTGTCATTTATTATTTTTATTTGTTCGTTTTGAAAAATAATTTCTTGTCTAAATTGAATTTGAGGAAGAGAATTTATAGATGTTTCTAGGTTTTTAATTATTTTAGAGTTATTCAGCAGTTTTTTTTCTCTTACAAAAAGATAACTCGCCAATAAACTTGCTAAAAGATTTTGAACATTATGCTCGCCCCATTGTTGCCTAAATTGTTTTATAGAAAATAATTTTATACTCGCGCCATTTTCTTGAAAATATATTTCATCATTTTTAATTGATATACCATTAGCGGTTTTTGGCAATGATTCTATTGAGAAAAAATAAATTTTACTTTTTGGCTTTTGCTTTAAGAAAAAGAATGTCCAGTTATCAGAATAATTTAATAGCAAATAATCATTTGCGGTTTGATTTTGAAAAATTTTTGCTTTTGCGCTTGCGTATTCTTCTAATGAATCATATCTATTTAAATGGTCGGTGTATAAATTTGTAATCAGGGCAATTTTAGGAGCTGTAATATTATTAGGATAAAATTCCAATTGAAAAGACGATAATTCAACAATTGCGCAAGAATTTTTTTTTGTTTTTGAAATTATTTTTAATAACGCTTTATCGGGTTGATTCCCGCCTAATGTTGCCTGCGTAAACCTGCGTATTATATGGTGCGTCCATACAGATGTTGTTGTTTTGCCTTTTGTTCCAGTTATTGCTATAATGTCGCATTTTGCTAATTTGAAAAATAATGAACAATCATTTTCAACTATTTTATTTATTTTTTTTGCATATTTTACAAGAGGATTTTTATAACTAACCCCGGGATTAACAACAACAACATCAGCCCAATCAATATCTTGCTTTCTATTTTGTTCAAATATATATGAAGCTTTTATATTTTTAAGTTGATTTAAAGAATTGCCGAGTTCTTTTTTGGATAAAAGATCTGTAATCCTTAATTTTACATTTTTTTTCGCCCACCATTTGGCAGTTGCAATTCCGCCACCATGTCGTCCTAATCCAAAAATTAAAATTTTTTTACTATTAATCATTTATGAACTATACGCCTATTTAATGCTTTTGTTGTTAATTCTTCTTTTATCAATAAAAGCATTACCAAATAAACAATAGCCCCCAATGGAATTACAAGCAACAAAGACATATTTTTTGCAAATAATAAAATAATCGCCATAATTAAGCTTGCTATGAACGGTTTTACTAATAGTTTATTAAATTCAAATTTAACATATTTTTGTGAAATAAAATAAGCGAATAAAAATCCAAGCAAGTTTGTTAGGGTTGTAACATATGCCGCGGCGTAATAATGAAATTTTGGAATTAATAAAATATTTAAGCCTACATTTATTAGAATTAATAACGCGTCAAATGCTAAAAGCTCTCGGCGCTTATCTAATGCTATTAATAGATTTGTCAAGATTAAAAACGGAAACGCCCCGAGCATAGAAAATATGATAATTTTTAAAGCTGGAATAGTCGCTATATATTGACTTCCGTATATGACGCTCACGATGTTACTTCCGAGAATAAAAACTCCAAAAACTATTGGGAACATTAAAATCGCTCCGAGTTTTAATCCAAGTTCAAGATAATATTTTAATTTTTCAGGCTCATTCAAGCTTCGTGAAAGCATTGGAAAAATCGCTAATGCAATCGCCTGCGGAAAGAAAATCAAAAATTCGTTTAGTTTAACAGTTGCGTTATATAAGCCTACAAAATGAGCTGAATGAAACCAACCCAAAATTATAGAATCAATATAAAGCAAGAGCAAAAAAATAAAATTTGCAAGAGCAATTGGCCACGATGAATTAAAAAATTTTACATAAAGAGGTAAATCTATTTTAAGCTTTAAATTTTTTATATATTTCCATATCATTGTAAAGCCGATTATTGTTCCTATGAAAACGGAAAATAAATAAGCGTACGCTAAATAATAAAGTTTTTGCGCGATAAGTTCAGGAGTTAATAGAACAAACATTCCTATACCAAATAAAATTAAATTTGTAAAAAAATGTAAAAGTCCTTGTTTCTCCATTTTTTCTTCAGCCCTAAAAACTCCATAACTAAATTCTCTTAAAACATCAAAAATCATCATAAGCCCAAGAATTGGAATAATTGCAATCGCAATAGTATCTTTAATAAATATTCCAGAAAATCCTAAAATAAAAATGTAAGTTAAAAATGAAAAAAGCAGAGTAATTATAAAAAGAGATGAAAAAACTTTTTGAGAGTCTAATTCTCGTTTTGCAAGTTCACGCGTTAAAATAGCCGTAAATCCAAATTCAGGCAAAAATGAAAAAATCATAATATAATTCATACCCAAAGTAAAGCTTCCAAAATTATTTACACCCAAAATTCTTGCGGAATAAATCACCAAAATCGCCCTTAAAACTCCCGAAGAAACTCTACCAAAAACAATCCAAAAGCTGTTTTTAGTAAGAGTTTGCAATGGAGAAGAATTTTTAAACAAAGCCTCAAGTATTCGCATTATTATATTTTAACCAAATTTTCAAAATTTAGATGTTTTTATGCCAATTTTTATTCGCCGTCCGCCAGCTGGCTGATTGACTTTTTATTGTAATTTTGATATAATAGATATAGTACTCTTTCTGCACCCGAGAGTTGAGTAGCAGACGGATTAACAAAAAAGTGGTAGCGTAATAACGCTGTGGTCTCTTCAAAGTATATTTTAAAAGAGGCCAACCTAAAACCACGATGTTGTTGTGGGACGCAATCTTATCGGTTGTGGATAAAAAGTCAAGACTAAGCCAAGGGGCGCAGGTTGGGGCAAGGAGTAACCTCCTGCTAACCTGTCGCATGAGCGGGACCGCTACAATCCCGCTCTTGTTTATTTTTAAAACATTTTGAAAAAATAATATAAACTGCTAAAATAATATTAATGTTTACAGACATTATATACAACGCATTTAAAAAAGTCCCGCATATATTTAATTATTTTAGCTTAACGAGTGATTTTTTAGTTTATGGCGCAGTTGCATTTTTTTATATTTTTTGGATTTTTATCAGTTTCAAGCAAAAAAAGTTTAATAAAATTTTTTTTATAGAATTAACCCTCGGGCTTTTTATAGCATTTACGCTAACTGGTTGGCTTAAAGTAACTTTTCCAGAAATAAGACCAATTTCATATTATTTTGCTGGGAGCGAACAACTTTTTGACAGCTTTCCGTCAAGGCATACAGCTATTGCGTCAACTTTAGCGTTTTTGGTTTTGTCGAGTTATTTTGAATTGGGCGCTGGGTTTGTTATGGTTTCGCTTTTAGTTGGAATTTTAAGATGGGTTTCTTTAATGCATTGGCCGATTGATGTAATTGTAGGATGGTTTATGGGAATGCTAATAGCAATTTTTGTAAATGAAATTACAAAATTTTTAATCAAATTAAAATACAAGAAATAATTTTTTATAGTTCATTTTTTGGCTCAACGCCAATTAAATAAAATCCCAATTCTAAAACTCGCATTAAATAATTAACAAACAATAATTTTATTTCTTGCTGAAATTGAACTTTGTTCAATTTCAGCCCCGAAACAAACTTTGTTTGTTTCGGGAATTTTTGCTTTAATATGGGTTCTTGCTCGTAAAAACTATGAAACATTTTTGCCAATTCTGACAAATATTGAGGCAATAAATTTGGTCGTAAATCTTTTACAATCTCGGAAAGCAAATCGGGAAATTGATGAATCTTTCTAAAAAGCAGTAAATAATTTTGATTATTAAGCAAGGCAAATAGTTGACCCGAGGGCACTTGTCGCAGGCGGTGCTGAAAATAATTTATCATTTTCAGCGACGAAAAATAAATTTTCGTCTTTTGGCTTGGTCCGAACACCGAGCATTGCTCGGTGTTCGGCGAAACCGCCGAGACGAGAGGCTGCGACTCATCGCTGGAATGAGGCGACAGACGGTGCCCGAGGGTCAAGCTATTTGCCGTTGCTTTCTCTATAATCTTTTTTAATCTAACATATCCATAATGCAAATACCAAATTGGATTTTCTTCTGATTGTTTTTTAGCCAATTCTAAATCAAATTCAACTGTTGTATCAGCGGAGTATTTCAAAAAGAAAAATTTAACTGAATCTAATCCAACTTCGCTTACTAAATCATCAAGCGTAATATATGTTCCGCGTCTTTTAGACATTCTTATCAACTCGTCGCCTTTTACTAAATGAACCATTTGATAAACAATAAAATTAAACATATTCGGTTTAATGCCAAAAATTTTTTCAAAAACAATTCGCAATCGCCTTGTATGGTCTAAATGGTCAGCGGAAACAATTAAAATAGCCGAAGATTTTCGGATAAAAAATTTATGATAATGATATAAAATGTCAGACCAGAAATAAGTGTACTCGCCACTGCTTTTTATAATAACCTCGTCTTTTGATTCCCCGATTTTTGTTAACATTAACCAAGTAGCGCCGTCTCTTTCGCAAACAATTTTTTTCTTTTTCATCAATCCGAGAACTTTTTTGCAAAGATTTCCATTATATAAAGATGTTTCCGAAAAATAATTAT
>JBBTQG010000010.1:0-5527 GCA_038065795.1 Patescibacteria group bacterium
TTTATTTTCACTCTAAAAAATTGAATTAGAATTCAATTAAATTAGGATTTCAAAACCTGAATAAATTGTTCAGGGGAAATATTTATATCTCGTAAAATTGCCCGGAGTGTTCCGCGAGGTATATCTTTGCCTGAATGCCTCGGAACAGTTGTTCTGCGACCGTCAAAATGACTAAAAACTAAATGAGAACTTCCTGTTTCTTTATGTTGAATAAAATCTAATTTTAATAAAATTTTAATGAGTTCGCGGTCTTTAACAACGGGAAGTTTAGGCATTGATTGTTGCTAAAAAATGTTTTGATGGAATTTGAACAATTTCAACAAATTCAATTCCTTTATCTTCTGGGATTGGTTCATTATCTATCTGTAAACTTCTAATATAAACATCAATTGCATCACGAATATTATTTCTTGTTTCATTAATAGTTTTGCCCCAAGTATGACAACCGATTAATACAGGCACAAAACCATGAAAAGTATTTTTTTCATCTGGTTCAATTATTACACGATATGAACGAACAGTGTCAAAAATTTTTGTTGTTTTGTTTTTATATGTAGCCATCGTAAATTTATTATAAATTACCCAACTGAGCAATGCCTGCAAGTTTCGTTTGACGGGTCTATTTTGAGTCTCATTTCTTCAATATCGCCTCCGCATTTTATACACTTTCCATATGCGCCTTTTTCAAATCTTTCAAGGGCTTCTTTGATTTTTTTAAGACGACCTAAAATCATTTCTTTTTGCGAATATATGTTTTGTCTTTCTTCAAATTGGTCAGCCATATCTGAAATTTCAATAGCAGATTCAGCGCTTGATTCTTTTACATCAAATTCGTCGCTCTCAATTTCTCTTAAAACAGATTCTAAATCTTCTTGTTCTTTAAGCAATATTGCTTTTAATGTATCCATGATGATTTTTATTATATCATATTTATTCGATGTTTTTCAATCTGTCAATTAAAATCTGAAATCCTGAGATAGAAGAGCTTATTATTAACTTTCCGTTATATATCGTCCAAATAAGCTTGTAGTCATCGTCTTTAAACGCAATTCTGTAATCTATATTTTTATAAGCTTGTGTAACCAAATAATTTCTTGTAAATTTGCCTGTTGAAATTCCATAATAGATATTTTTAAAATCAGAAATTAGAGTTTCTTTGTCCCATAATTTTATAAACGGCACAGCGGTTAGCTCATCTTTTATTTCAAAAATTAAGATTGGAAATTTTCGCGTGTGAGTGTAATAATAAATAATTTCATAATTCGTTCCAATTGATTTTTTAAAATTTTCTACATATTTGCTCTCTATGAATGTTGGGTTTATAAAATAATCAATAATAAAATCCCCGTTAAGGTTTTTGTTATTGTTTGTAAAATTTACTGACCATAACTCGCCTGCTTTTTTTTGATACTTAAATGAATTTAGCCACGCAGTTTTAAATCGTTCATTATTAAATTCAATGACAGGGATATTGAGTGCTGATAATCCTAACATCCAAATTTCTGATTTTTCTCCGTTGGATATTGTTTTTGTTGGTTGGATTTCTTTTTGAGTTCCTTGAATTGGTTCAAATATTTTTGGAGATTTTGGTTCTGTTCCAACTTCTATTTTTTCAATAGGCGTTGCTGTTTTTGTCGCAGGTTTTGTTGTAGGTTTTTGAGTGATTATCGCGTTCGTGGAGGTTGTTGTTGGCGGAATTATCAAAACAGCGGTTGTTGTGGGCATTGGTGTTGTAGTTGTAGCTGTTGTTGTGGAAATAGTTTTTGATTGTGGCGGAGTAAAAATAGGCGCGACAGGAAAGTCATTTTCTTGCAGTTTAATCACTGGGTCATCCGGGGTTTGTCTTTTTTGAATTTGTCCATAAACAAAAAAACCAAGCAATGAAATGACCACGATTCCTATTAGTATAATAATAATTGGATTTGATAAAAACGAAGAACGCTTCTTTTCTTCAATTTCATCAAAAAATTCTGCATTCCCAATGGTTTCTTTTTGTTCAAGCGCGCCCTCGCTCAATTCTGGCGAAGTTTTAATCGGAGTTTCAAATTGGTATGTTTTTTTAATTTTTGATTGTAGCGCGCTCCGTTGTTCGTCAGCTGGCGGATTAAATTCTACGGGCGTTATTATTGGTGTTGATTTTTGTGTAAATTGAAAAGAATTATCTGGTTGAGGTTTTATTTCTGGAGGTGGTGGCGCTGGTTTTAGAGTTGGTATTATAATTTTTTCTTCTGGCAATTTTACTTTTTGTGTCGGAATAGATTCTCTATTCAAATTAAACGATGATTCCTCGCCACTTTTTTCTTCTAAATCTGATTTCAATGTTTTTACGCTGAATTTAATTTCGCCAGTGCTGCGCGCTTCCTCGCTTGGTGGTGTTATTTTAGGATCTGTGTCCTGCATTTTTTAATGTTAATGAAATTTTTCCGTCAGGATGCAGTTGTTTTATGGTTACGCTCAGTGTGTCTCCGAGATGAATTTTATCTTCAACTCTTTCAATTCTTTCATTTGAAATTTCGGAAATATGAAGAAGCCCAGATTTGTCAGGAGCCAGTTCAACAAGCGCGCCAAAATCAAGAATTTTAACAACTTTTCCTTGAATAATATCGCCCTCATTTAAATCGCCTCCAATAATTTTTATCCAGTTTTTGGCTTTTTCTAAATTTTCGCGAATCTCGCTTGAAACAAAAACAGTTCCATCTTGCTTGACATCAATTTTTGTATTTGTAAGGGCTGTAATTTCTTGGATAACTCTTCCTCCTGGACCTATAATGGCGCCAATTTTATCAGGGTCAACTGTCATTGATGATACATATGGAACTCCTTTTTTAAATGATTTTCGCGGTTCGCTTATTATTGTTTTTATAAAATCAGCGATATGTTTATTGGCGATTATCGCCGATTCTATCGCTTCTTTGACCATTTTTGTCGTAAGCCCTTCAAATTTTACATCAAGTTGTATGGCAACAACTCCTTTGGGCGTTGACGCAACCTTAAAATCCATACATCCATAATGGTCTTCTGGTCCTTGAATATCTGTAAGTAATAAATATTTGTCGTCATTTTCATAAACTAATCCAATGCTGATTCCTGTAACAATTTTTTCAATAGGAACGCCCGCGTCTAATAAAGCCAATGAGCTCGCGCAAACAGAACCCATGGATGTTGAACCATTTGAGCATAAAACATCAGAAACAAGTCTGACTGTGTACGGAAATTTTTCTTCATCAGGAATTATTTTAGCAATACTTTTTTCAGCCAAAGCTCCGTGCCCAATTTCTCTTCGCCCCGGAGAGCCCATTCTTTTTACTTCGCCTGTTGAATAAGGGGGAAAATTATAATGATGCATTACTCGTTTTAATCCTTCATATTCAATTTCGCGCACCCAAAGCTCTTCTCCGGGTGGAGCCAGCGTAACACTGCTCATAATATGTGTTAATCCTCGCTGAAAAATAGCAGAACCATGAGGGCGAGGCAAAATTCCAACCGCGGCTTTTAGCGGTCTTACTTCATCAAGCTTTCGTCCATCTGGTCTGATTTTTTCATCAAAAATTTTCTTTTTAAAAATAGCTTTTAATTTTTGTTCAAGTCCTTGATAGATATTTGAATAATCTTCTCCGAGTTCGTTTTTTAATTCTTGTAATCTTTTGAACACACTTGATAAATTTTCATCGCCTTCTTTTTTTGAAAATAATATTTTTTCAAGGTCAAATTTTTCATCTTTCAAAAATTTTTCAGCGGATTCAATTAAATCTTTTTGAGCAGAAAGTTTTTCTCGGTTGGTTACAAATTGAGAAGTGAATCCTGAAATTGCCTTTGAAATATTTTCAAGTTCTTTTTGGGCAAGTTCGCATGCTTTTACAATATCTGATTCAGCAACTTCATTTCCGGAAAGTTCAATCATATTTATCTTGTTTTTATTTCCAGACACAAACATAGTAAAATCAGCGAGAGCATCATTTTTTGGATTGACGACAAATTGAGCGCCAATTTTAGCAATTTTTACGCCAACAATAGGACCAGACCATTCAATGCCGAGTAAATCAACAACAATCGCGCTTCCCAAGAGCGCCATAATATCAGTGTCATTTTCCGGGTCAATTGAAAAAATTGTGTTGACGATTTGTAATTCGTTCGTAACTCCTGCCAACGCCGGTCTGATTGACCTATCAATCAGTCGTCCATTTAAAACTGCGGTTTCAGACGGCCTGCCTTCTCTTTTCATAAATCTGCTTCCAAACATTTTTCCAGCCGCAGAATATTTTTCTTCATAATCAACTGTAAGCGGAGTAAAATCAATTCCTTCTCTTTTCCCGCCTTTAACAATTGTAGTTAAAACCAAACTATCGCCAGACCTCACGACAACAGACGAATGAGCTCTTTCCGCCCAATCATTCATTTCAAATTCAAACTCTCTTTCCCCGCTTTTTATTTTCAATGTTTTCGTCATTTTTTATCTGAAAAGGTGAAATATGTTTTTAGCTTTTCAGTAATTAATATAATTAGTAATTATAAGGCAAGTTTATTCAAAATTTTTTAATTTCTAATTTCTTTAGCCAAAGGCTAATCCGCCTCCGGCGGAAATTGATTTAAATAATAAACAACATCCGTAAATTTAATATTAAGGACACTCCGTGTCCTTAATATTAAGAGCAGAATGTAAGTAATTTTCAATCAATTTTAAAATTAACACTAACAAAAATCTAAATTTGCAAAAATTAAAAAATAAGGTATAATATAGGTAGCTTTAACTTTGGAGGCAGTGATTGTGTTAAGATTCACCCTTTTTCTTTTGGCGGTGCTTTTTGTTGTCGTGGTTGGATATAGCTCAATCATAAACTACGGGCTAATCGTAGGGGGTTATCATAGAGGTTGTCGTGGGACTCGGTGTCTTTGGGGCATATTATTGTCCAGTTTCGAACTACGAAAAACCCGAATCGTTATAGGACGGGGTTTGTACAAGCTCCTGATTCATTTGAATACGAGACTTTTTTCTTTTATATCTAATTTTTGCATATGAGAATTTCTTTTGAGATGTCGTCTAAATCGTAGTAAAAATCTGCAACTTCTTTTAGTTTTGTGGCTGTGTTTTGTCCAAATCCTGCAACTTCAACTTGATTTCCTCTGTTTTTTAGATATTCAACAAGCGGAATAAAATCGCCGTCGCCTGTCGCCAAGATGACAACATCTAAAAGCGGAGCAATTCTTATTGCGTCAACTGCAATTCCAACATCCCAATCGGCTTTTTTCTCGCCTGAATTAAAAACAAGCAAATCTTTTATTCTTAGTTCTATTCCTTTATTTATTAAAGCTTCAAAAAATCCAACTTCTTTTTGACCTAAATCAGATTGGATAACATATGCGATAGCTCGGGTTACTTCTCTCCCGCCGACAACATGGTCTATTAATTTTCCAAAATCAACATTAGTCTTGTAAAAATTTCTGGCAGAATGATAAATATTTTGAGTATCAACAAACACTCCTACTTTTTGAGATGGCTTTGCAAATGGATTCATTTAAGTTTTTATAC
>JBBTQG010000010.1:5627-17634 GCA_038065795.1 Patescibacteria group bacterium
TTTGAAACTCTTATACTTTGAAACTCTTATACTTTGAAACTCTTATACTTTGAAACTCTTATACTTTGAAATTTCGTAGGCTTATAAATTCAATTGTTTAACGATTGTTTTATATGTTCGCACGGATGTTTTTTCTAAATATTTTAAAAGTTTTCTTCTGTGTGTAACTTTCATAATCAATCCGCCTTTTGAAGAAAAATCATGCGAATTTTTTTGTAAATGTTTTGTCAAATTTAAAATTTCTTCTGTTAAAAGAGCAATTTGAAATTCTGGACTTCCGGTATCATTTTTTGTCCTCCCATATTTTTCTTTTACTTCGTCAATTCTTTCTTTTGTTACAGCCATAATTATAAAAAATTAAAGTTAGAGACTCATTGTTTTTTGTTAGAGCCTGTATAATGTTATTATAAATCATTATGAATAAAAAACAAGACCCAAAAAATCCTTATAAAGTCAGCGCTTTTCGGTTTTTGCAAGAATTGGAAATCGCAAAAGGCAGAAGCGCTGGAACTATAAAAAACTACCGAAGCAAATTGGAATTTTTTGGAAATTTCATAAAATTCAAAAATCCTGAAAATATCACAAGAGAAGATATTTGGGATTTCAGAGTTCATTTAAATTCGCTAAATTTGGATAAAAAAACGCAATGTTATTATTTGATTGCCGTGCGAGGATTTTTAAAATTTTTGCAGGGGCAAGGATTGGCAGTTTTAGACCCGTCATTAATTGAGCTCCCAAAAATTCCAGACAGAAAAATTGATGTAATGGAAGAAAATGAACTTTACAGGCTTTTGTCTTCTGCGACAGGAGACAACTTAAAATCAAAACGCGACCGCGCGATTTTGGAAACTTTATTTTCAACAGGGTTGCGTGTTTCAGAATTATGCTCGCTTAACCGCGACATCAATTTAGAAAAAGATGAAATTACGGTTCGGGGAAAGGGCGGAAGAATAAGAATTGTTTTTCTTTCAGATTCTTGCAAAAAAGCAATTGCGGATTATTTAAAAAAAAGAGATTCAAGTAAATTTATGGGCAATGTTCTTGACGAAGCGCTTTTTATAAGTTTGAGCAGAAATCAAAAGCCAAGCAGAATTACAACTCGTGGAATTCAAAAAATCATTAAATTTTACGGAACAAAATCAGGCATTTTGAAAAAAGTTAGCCCGCACACTCTAAGGCATCAATTTGCAACCGACCTTTTGCGTTCAGGCGCTGATTTAAGAGCAACGCAAATGCTTCTTGGTCATAAAAATATTTCAACAACGCAAATTTACACGCATATTACTGACAAGGAATTAAGGCAAGTTCATAAATCTTTTCACGGCAAACGGCGAAAAAATTAATTGAAATAAAAAAATTGAAAGTAGTGATTGCGTTGGCAATGTGCTTTCAATTCTGGCGTATGCCTCCTAGTAGCTCGAAAACTGGGTAACAATGGGAAGTCCTGAGCGATCTGCTCTCGCCCGGTATGCCATAGTAAGAAGGGATGGGTTTTGGCAGACCGCCCGCGCCTGCATTTTCCAATGATATAGAACATCTGTAATAGCTGAAATCATAGACTCATTCTCGTCCCTCGGAACTTCCCTGTCAAATAGCAAGAACTCTGTTGTTTGACGCGCGTCATATGGAAAATACTTCTTCCATATCTCTATGGATGGTAGCTCCTCCTCTGGAACCTTGGAAAGAGTTGCCCATATTCCATCACACAGTCTGTCTTTTGTCCACTGTGGTAGTGAGCTTTTGCAGAATTCATCCCAACATATACGGACGAGTTCCTCAATGAGCTCCTCTTTCTTTCCCTTCCTTCTTCTGTTCCATCTCATTGTCTTGCCTCCGTTTTGTTTAAGATGTAGAGCGCGACTAACTGAATTATATCATATGTAATAAACAAATGTCAATTTTTATAAATTATTTATACAAGAAGCATCACCCGACCCAAAAATGTACGCCCGACGGGCGTACATTTTTGGGTTAAGAATTTGGAGAAAATGTGAAAAATATGCAAGCTGAAAGTTTGAAAAATTGTTTGTGATAATTATGTGTTAAAATTATTTTAATGGGTAAAAATTCTTTAATTAGAAAAATTTATTTGTATATTTTTTCAGCGATTGGATTGGTGATTTTAATTATTGGAATTGTGAATTTAATAAATCTTGGTTTAAGAATGTTTATTTTTAAAAATGCGGATTATATCTATTCCTCGTATACTCCAGCGCCGATGCCTGTTGAAAAAATCGGAACATCAACTTCAGACCGCATTCTTGAAAACAGCATTGAAGTCTCAAAGAAAAATCAACAAATGGAAATAAACAGATCTCGTGAAAGAGACGCCGCAAATGCTTTGGCTATGATTATTGTTGGCTTGCCAGTTTATCTCTACCACTGGCGAATCATAAACAAAGACAGAGAAAAAGAACTTGAAGTCATTAGTTAAAACAATTTTTATGACAAATATATCAATCGCAACTGTATCGAAGAAGGATTATGAAATAGAAAAAATTAAATTATCTACAAAGTCAAAAGCATATTTTGAAAACAAAGATATTTTAATATACAATGATGATATTTTGAAAATTTCGTCCATTCCTGAAAATTCTGTTGATTTAATTATTACTTCGCCGCCTTACAATGTTGACATTCATTACAATTCTAACGCAGACAATTTAACATATGATGACTATTTAGAATTTACTCAAAAGTGGATTAAAAAATGCTTTGATTTAGCAAAAAATGAAGGACGTTTTTTGCTGAACATTCCACTTGATAAAAATAAAGGTGGACAAAAATCAGTTGGAGCTGATATTACAAAAATTGCAAAAGATGTTGGGTGGAAATATCATTCAACAATTATTTGGAATGAGGGAAATATATCTCGGCGTACTGCTTGGGGTTCATTTATGTCCGCTTCTGCCCCATATGTTATAGCCCCAGTCGAATTGATTCTAGTTTTGTATAAAGATAACTGGAAAAAAACAAGCGGAAGCAGAAAGAATGATATCACAAAGCAAGAGTTTATGGATTGGACAAATGGAATTTGGACATTTAATGGTCAAAGCAAAAAAGGAGCAGGTGGTCATCCGGCTCCATTTCCGATTGAATTGCCAAGACGATGTATTAAGTTGTTTAGTTTTATTGACGATGTAGTTTTTGATCCATTTTTAGGTAGTGGCTCCACTCTTATTGCTTCATATCTACATAATAGAAAGGGAATCGGAGTTGATATTGATAAAGATTATTGCGATATAGCAATAAAGCGGCTAGAACAAGAAGCAAAATTAATCGTTTAAATTTTTTTAGTAATTATGAAAAATAAAAAATCAATTAAAGATTTGTTAATTGAATTTTTTCAAGCACATCCTAAAGAAGATATGTCGCATGGCCCGGTTGTTGATTGGGTGGAAACTAAATATAAAAAACTTTATAACAAAAAGCCACGAGACACTTGGCGGTCAATAAGAAATTTATATGAGGCAGGGTTTTTAATAAAAGTTGAAAAAGGTATCTATCGTTATGATCCTGATAATGTAAGACAGGTAGAACTAGAGGATTTTTCTCCGGAGCAAAAAGAAATAATCTTAAAAAATGACAATTACAAATGTGTTAGGTGTGGAAAGGGTAAGAAAGAAGGAGTTGAGTTGCATATTGACCATATTAAGCCGAAAAGCCTAGGGGGAAAGGCAATAATAGAAAATGGGCAAACACTCTGCGCTCAGCATAATTTTATAAAGAAACATTTAAATCAAACTGAAACTGGCAAAAAGATGTATATACATTTATACGAGCTGGCAAAGAAAGAAAAAAATATCGAACTAATTAAATTTTGTTTTGATATATTAAAAGTTTATGAGAAATACAATATAAACGGGCACATTATTTGGAAAAAGTAATGCAAAAAATTATTTTTACAATTTCTGACATAAAAGAAAAAAATACGTTTGGTCAAATACCCTGCAGTGTCAATAAAAAAACTGGCAAAATAGATGTAATAATCCTTGAAATTAGAGACTTTCAGATTGCAACTGAGTTTTATTTTATATCTCAAAAAATATTAAATGGATAGTAGCTATAAATACTTTATAAGATTACGAAACTTGTTTTTTATCATCAACATTTTAAGTATTTTAGTATTTTTATCTCCTGACGTTTTTTTTGATTTTTGGAGCGACGCGGTTTTTTTATGGTTAATTAATTTATCAATATTTGTATGTGTTCTACCATTTAAAAATTATAGAAATGTATTATTGCCTATATTTTTATTTTTTATTGCGTTTTCTTTTGTAATTGTCGGAGCCAAAGAAATTTGGCACAAATATCAATTAAATAATTTTTTTGGTAATTATAAAGAAGGTGAAATAATTTTTAATTCAAATGAAAATATGTTTTCCGGTGAAATTAATATCAAGAGTTTTTCATTGGTTGATAAAAAGTTAAAGCAATATACAGAAAAACGATATAAGCAAGAATTAGAAAAAAAACAAAAGTTTATTAAAAATATTAAAGAAAACTTTTCGCCAAATAATCAATACTCAATTGGATACGATAGAAATAGTTTTGTTTATTATGTTATTGATAAAAAAACAAACAAATCAATATTTAAATTAAAGCACTGGGCAATTAGCAAATTCGTATTCAATTGGTCGCCCAATTCAAGATTTATTGTTTATGATTATGCGGAAGACAGGGATGATCTGTCAAAAATTTTTGTGGCTGACATTAAAACTGGCAAAACAATTTTACTATCAGCAGGGAGCAAGCCATTTTGGGTAAAATAATATACATTTTTCCACCAACACCCGTCGGGTGTAGGGTTGGCGTGGTATAATAAATATATGGCAACAATAAGAAAAGATTTACTAGAAGATGGAGAGGTTTATCATATTTTTAGTCGCAGTATCGCCGAGTATAAAATTTTTAGTATTCAAGCTGACTATTTTAGAATATTAAATGCCTTGCAATTTTATCAATTTGAAAATATGCCAATGAAACTCTCGGAATTTTTAGAGATAGAAAATATCAAAAATAAAAACGCCAGAACAGAAATTTTAAAAAGGGCAATTAATAAAAATAATATTGTTGATATTATATCTTATTGCATTATGCCAACTCATATTCATTTTATTTTGAAGCAAAATATGAAAAATGGCATTTCAAAATTTATGGGCGATTTACTAAATAGCTACACTCGTTATTTTAATGTTAGGCATAAACGCAAGGGGCCACTTTGGGAAAGTGAATTTAAAAATATTTTAATTCGGTCAAATAGTCAGTTATTTAATTTAACCCGCTATATTCATTTAAATCCAGTTACTGCGTATTTTGTGAATAGACCAGAAGAATGGATGTTTTCGTCGTATAGGGAATATATTGGTGGAATAGAATTAAAAATTTGTCAATTTGAAGATTTTTTTGAAGTAGACAAAAATGAATATATTAAATTTGTAGGCGATAGAATTGATTATCAACGAGAATTATCTAAAATTAAAAAATTATTATGTGAATAACCAACCACACCCGACGGGTGTGGTTGGTTATTCACATTTGGTGGTGGAGTAAAAATATTTTAAAATTGTTTTAATGAGTAAGCGGACTAAGTTCATTATTGGCGTTGTTGGATTTTTGATTGGGTATGTTTTGATGAGCGCGATGATGCTGGACGCGGGATTTATTATGCAATTTAAGACAGGCGCAGACGGAAAAAAATTTGCCGACAAAGGAACATTTTTACAAGCCCTAAACCCGTTCCACTACATTCTTAACCCGTTCATAGATTTTTTTATAGCTAATAATCAATGAGAAAAATTATTGTCGGAATTTTGATGCTTGGTTTTTTTGTGTTTTTAGGCGCGTTTTTCAGGTTTGGATGGCTTATGACACATCAGCAAGCGGGATTTGAAAGAAAAATTTTATATAAGGATTTGGCTGATTCCAAACTCGGAGGCAAGACACCTCAAGAAACTTGGAATTTATATTTAGACGCATTAGAAAAAGAAGATATTGATTTGGCGGTTCAGTATTGGATGCCAGAAGAAAGAGACAATATGAAGAAGGTTTTAAGTGAATTCGAAAAAGCCGGAGTACTAAATAGGTATGTAGCTAATCGTGGAAAAATATTAAAACAAGCAACAAGCACAATTAAAGAATTGCGCGAAAACGAAAAAGTTTTTGTTTATGATTTTATAAGAGAAAAAGATTTAGATTTTATTAGAATTCACGATGCAAGAACCGAAGAGTATATGAAGTTATATTGGCAAGATGAAAAGATAGATGTAATCAAAACCCAAACGGAAATTGTTTTTCAACTCAACAAATATTCTAATAAATGGTTAATAAAATAGTAAAAATATCATTGTTTTTGCTAATTTCAGGGACAACTATAATAGGAATTGCTTATTTTAATAATGCTTTTGCTTTTGATAAATTTGAAAGTCATCCCCCACTGACTGACGAAATTGTTAAATATTATAATGCTAACTCAACAAGAAAAATAACCGCAGAAGAATTGGCGTTGATAAAAATCGGAAGTCAAAAAGAAGACAATTCTCCAAGATGGATAAATCATTTTTACGACGCAATTCATAATAATGGTTTAACGACAAAATATCTAAGGGGAGCTTTTTTGGGTATGAGCTGGGAAAAAGCTTTGGGGTTTAGTATGCCAAAAGATCCATTGAAATCTATTGATTGGGTAAAAAATGAAAACTACCAATTAATTTATGGAGAAAATATGACTTGGCAAAAAGCTATAAGACTTTATTTTGACAAAAAAGATGATGGATTTGTAGCGCTTGGCGCAATTTTGCATTTGTTGGAAGATTTGGGGGTTCCAGAACATTCGCGAGCAGATGGACATGTTGATATATTTAGCGGAACTTTTTTGAACAATGAAATCCCATCATATTATGAAAATTACGCAAAAAGCTTTGATATTTCAAGCTTGAATACTGCTGACAATCTTATTAAAAATAAAGAGCAGCCATATAATAACGGCAGTATAGAAAATATTTTTAGTAATTTATCGTCATATACGGCAAATAATTGGTTTTCAGAAGATACAATAGAAGCCCCAGAATTTCAAAATCCAAGGATGGCTACATCTATAAAAAAAGGAAAATATACTTTTTATTATGGAGAAAATAAAAAAATTATAGCATTGGGGGTTTATGATTCAGATAAAGACACAACAACATTTACCACCAACCAACTCCAAGTCCAATCCCAATGGCTCTCAACCGTCACCCCTGAAATCGTTAAATACGGCGCAAACTTAATAAATCTTTATTTTGCTGAAATTGAAAAAATGGAAAAAGACGAAACTCTCGTTGATATTGACAGATTAGAAGCCCGCGACAGGAGAGTGAAGCGAACTCTAAATCCAGCCCCATATATTAGCGCAAAAATTCTTTCAAAAAGGGCTGTCTGGGGGTTTGCTGACGCTTATCATAATGCAAAGCACGCAGTAGCGCAAATTTTCAATAAAGCAAAAAACACAGTCCAAAGCATTGATAAAAAATTGTTCATCGCAGAAGTTAATCCCCTTAAAGTAAGCGACGCAAACGAAATAAACGAAACAAACAATAATTCAAATTCAATTTCTGACCCTCCTGAGCCTACTATATATGAAGAGAGCGTGAATCAAAATCAAATTTCGTCCGTCAAATCTCAAAATGTAATCCAAAATTTGGAAAATCAACTTCTTGCGAGCATAAAAGCGAATGTTGAAACGAACGCAGAAAAATTGATTAACGAACACCTCAGCGCGACACAGGATGTTGTACAGGCTACAAAATCAACATTCGTATTCACCGGCGGTCCCGAACCGACTCCAACTCCAACTCCGCAACCAGAACCTGAACCAGCTCCAGTAGATAAATGCGCCATTCAAACAAACTCATCAAAAATAATAATTTCAGAAATTCAATACGAAACAGAAGAAAACACAAAAGACGAATACATAGAGCTTTATAATCCAAACGATACAACAGCGACACTTGATTGTTTTGAAATTGTAAAATACACAAGTGGTTCAAGCGCGCAGACTCTTATTCCAAAATCAAAATTTGAAGGAACAATTCAACCCCATAGCTTTTTCTTAATTTCGCATCCATCTGTTCAATCAAAATACAATTCGGATTTAACTTATTCAGAAAGCTACTCATTTTCAAAAAATAATTCAATCGTCTTAATTGATAAAACAGAAAAAATTTTAGACACAGTCGGTTTCGGCGACGATTTAACAAAAATAACAAAATTTGAAACTTCGCCATTTATAACTCCAGCATCATTCAATATTATTGAACGAATAAATTTTGCCGACACAGACAACAACGCAAATGATTTTTGGATTTCAACACCAAACCCTGAAAACACAAAATCGCCAACAAGAACTCCAAGAACAGATTTTGCCGATATAAGAAATTTACAGGTAGAAAATTTATTAGCGGATTTTGATTCTGAAAATAGTAAAACAATAATTCAATTCTCGGAGCCAAATTTTTCGTTTGCTGGAATAAATTACGAATACAAAATATTTGTTTCAACTACAACGCCACCCGATCCGCTTTGGAGCGAGACAAGTGATGTAAATATCCTAAAAGCATCATCAACGACAATTCCAACTCCGCAATTTGCCTCTTCAGTCTTTAATCTTGAATTTGAATCAATCAATTGTATATTAGATGGCGATAGTCGCTTCAATATAATAGTACAACTGCAAGACAAAATTTTCCCTCAAAACATCTCACAATCAACTTCTACAATATTAAACCTCGCGGATTACTGCGGAGAGCCAATTCAATCAAAAGACCATTCTCGCGACAATCCATTCGCGGGCAGAGGAATTATCAGAATTTCAGAAATAAAAATAGGTTCAGATGAATCAACAAAAGATGAGTATATTGAAATTTATAATCCAAACCCGTTTTCCATAAAGCTTGACGATTTCTCGCTTGTAAAAATAAATAAAAATAACAACGAACAAATAATAATTCCGCAATCAAAATTTAAAGGGACAATAAAACCTTTTTCATTTTTTCTTTTAACAAACGAACTCGCAAAACAAATCGCGACTCTCGGAATTTTGCCTGACATACTTTGGTCGCACTCGTATAATTTAGCAAAAGAAAATTCTATAAAACTTTTAGATAACGAAAATAATATTATGGATTTTGTGTCATGGCTCAATCCCGTCTATCAATCTTTGCAAAGAAAAGCCGGAGTGTATTCAACAAAAGAAACTCTTGAAAGCGCCGTGATCCCATTTGGAGAAAAATTATTTGGAAATTCTTTTTACACTGGTTCAAATGATGATTTTGTAATTACAGATTCAGACCCGCAAAATTCAAGCTCGCAAGAAGCCCCTCCAAAAATTCCGAGCAGATTAAATCTGACTATAAATAATCCAGAACAAGGCGCAAATCAATCAGCGGTTTTAACGCTTGACTTTATTTCGCCTTATAGATATTTTTATTATGAAGGAACAACAACTTACGAATTAAGAGTAGCAAAATCTAATTATACCGATAACGAGATTATGTCAAATTGGGATTCATTTCCAAAATTAGATATTGAATTGCCAGCAGTGAGAAGCGGAGGGTATAATGAAAAAATTGAATTCAATCCTTGCGACAAAATTAACAAAGATGAATGGTTGGTGTTAGCCGTCATAGAAGAAAATCCAATCCATTATTTATCAGGCATTGTATCATTTTCAAAAATTCAATTATTAGAATCCCTGTATTGCTATAGACCACAAAATTTGACATTATTTGCAAATCATTTGAATAAAGATTTCGGCTATCCAGCTATCTATGAAATTTCTGTTAAAAATGAAAACGAAAATACAACAGCAAGATTCGGAGTAAATGAACATCAAACAGATTGGACGACAACAGGATATTTAAAATTGGCTAAAAATCAGTTGTTTTCGCACAGCATTTTGTATGGTTCTAACACTTTGGTGCCAGCGGTAGATGATGCTTTTTTCTCATTTCAAATTATTGGAATAAAATCTGACAATTCTGAACTACAACTTTTTTCTGAAGATTGGTCAAGTAAAATTCCAGCGCAACTTGCTCCGGAATTAAAAACATTTCAAGCTCAAATCCCAGATGAAAATGTGATAAAATTAAAAGTGCTTTTCAGAATCAATATTGGAACTTTTCGCAGAGAAGCTTTTTATGAAGAAATGGAGATCACAATGGATTGATAAAGATACAAGATGCAAACAATTTACAATTTACAATTTACAATGAATTTATAAACATTCCAATTTCCAAACATTTCTGTTTGATATTTGTATCATTGAAAATTTAATGAAAATTAACACAATCTTGTTTCTTACACCAATGTTTGGGCTTGTAGTATAATGGCAGTACACCGCATTCGCATTGCGGAGATGCGAGTCCGATTCTCGCCAAGTCCACGATTGTCACTTCGTCCCACGATGTGTCTGGCAAATTCCTAACGGGACGAAAGTTCAATTTTTCGCAAGTCAAAATACAAGTAAAACGCCCCATATTAGTTATTAAGCAGTTATCCACATTTTGCTTGACTTTTAAAATATGTGGCGTATAATAGTTATTAACAGGTCGTAATTTAATTATCAACAACAAGTCGTAATTTTATTATTGAATTAATAGAAATAAAGTAAAATATATTTGTATTAGGGATACAAGCTTGTGTGCCCGAATTTGTGGCATTCAAGAAAAAAGGTCAAAATTAAATGAATAGGAAAAACGTTCTCACAATCGCAGTCGTTTTTGCGACAATCATCTGGTCGGTATCTCCGCTCAATTTCGCTTCAGCGCAAGTTACATGTGATCCTGACGCTTTGACAGCCGTAAAGTATGGACAGAGAAGCGCAGCCGTAAAAAACACACAAGCTTGCTTGATTGAATTGGGTTATGATATCGCAGCAGGTCCAACAGGTTATTATGGAGGTCAAACAGCGGCAGCTGCAAAATCATTCTATAAAGATAACTTGGATATGGTATGGTCAAAAACAGTTGGTCCGCAAGGAATTGCAGCAATGCAAGATGCCTTAGCAGGAGGTGTTGATACAACAGGAGGAACAGATACAGGTGCAACAGGTGGCACAACTGATACAAATGCTCAATTAACTGTATTATTGAAAGCTTTGGGTTTAACCGATGCTCAAATTACAGCTATTTTGGCAGCAGTTAGTGGAACAAGTTCAACAGCCACAACCACTGCTACAACAGGTACAGTTAATTCAACAGGAACAGTTACAGTTGGTTTAGCAGCAGATAATCCAGCCGCTGGCACGATTCCTGATGGCTCCATCTTCAATTCTGTTTTAAGAGTAAGTTTAGCAGCAAGTGGAGGTGATGTTGCAGTCTCTGGAATTACTCTACAAAGAAGTGGATATATAGCTAATACTAATGTTACAGGAGTAAGCATTTGGGATGATGCTGGAAATAGATATGGTAACATCGTAACAGCTTTAACTTCAGACGGCAAAGCAACAATTGCTTTCGGAAGCACACCATTTAATGTTTTAAATGGAACAACAAAAGCATTAACCGTAAAAATTAACCTTGACGCTTCAACAGGAAGCGCAACGGTTGGTTTCGCGGCGACAGAAGTAACCGTTAGCGGAACTGCAAAAGTTGTAGGAACACTACCAATTACTGGAAATTTGATGGGGGTTGTAGATGGTTCAGCCTCATTGGGTAATTTATATGTTGACGACCAAGCAGTGGGTGGTTATAGCGACACAAACGCTACTTCTACCGCGGCTGGAAATGTTGACATTGGAGATTTGCAAAGAGAAGTTGCAAAGATAAGACTTACTCAAAATAACTCAAAAGAAGCAATAACACTTAACCAATTAATTGTTTATGTAAATGGTACCATTGAAGAAGCAAAGGACTTGAAAAATTGGGGGTTATATGCTTACGATGGAACAAAAATCGCTTCTGCGGAGAAATCAGTTAATAGATATGTAACATTTAATCTCGCAACACCTTACTTAATTGACAAAGGTTTA
>JBBTQG010000010.1:17734-19807 GCA_038065795.1 Patescibacteria group bacterium
TAATAGATATGTAACATTTAATCTCGCAACACCTTACTTAATTGACAAAGGTTTATCAAGAGATTTCTCAGTAAAAGTTGATATTGCAGATGGTGCAGGAAGATATTTCTTGGTCTACATAATGAATGATTACGATGTAATAGCAAAAGGTGCCACAACTGGCGCTTTCATTCAACCTCTTGATTCAGCAGGCGCCGCATTTACATCTGCTGACGCTAAAAATACCACAACAGGTACATTTAAGATGAAATCTGGGAGCTTGACAGTTTCCAAAGCATTAACAAGCCCAAGCGGAAACACTTCACCTTCAGCTCAAAATGTTGTTTTAGCGACATATGATTTAAGAGCAAACGGTGAAAAGTTGGAAATCCAAAAAATGGGTGTTCAAATAGATATTGTTAACGCAAGTGCGTCTACGACCGGAACTTTGTTTGTAAAGGACGCGGCAACAGGTGAAACATATTTAAGCATTTCTGCTGACACAGCAAGCTTACAAGTAGTAGCTGCGCCTACAGCGGCAACATTGCTTACAAATCAAAGAAATCTATCAACTTATATCACAATTGAAAGCGGTCAATCAAAGACAATACAAGTTGTCGCGACCGTTCCTTCAACAGCGACATCTGGTGTAAATTACACAGCAAATGTTGGTCAATTTTACACAAAGAGATATTCAACAAATGATTACACTGATTTAGCGGCTACCGCATATACAGGAAATCAAATAACAGTTTCAGCCGTAGCGCTTACTGTTACAAAGAACGCGGCATATTCTGACTTTTCTAAGTCAAATGGTTCAAGCGGTGTAAAGCTCGCAGAATTCGTTTTGCAAGCGTCAAATGCCGATGACATTAATGTAAATACAATTACATTAAATCTTGCTGGAACAACAACAGATGTTCAAAATCTTAGAATTCAAAAATCAGATGGAACACAGCTTGGAAATTCAGTCGGTTCTCCATCTGCCACAGGAAATACATACACAATCAGTGGATTCACAATTAACAAAGCTCAAAGTGTTGCTTTGGGAATATATGGAGACATTGCTTCAGGCGCAGTAGCAGCTGGAACTACAACAGTTAGCATCGCGTCTTCTGGAATTTCTGCAACTGGCGTAAGCTCATCTGTTGCCGTAACAGGCGCAGCCGACGGAGCAGTCGCTGGTCAGATTGTTACGATTGCAAGTCCAACACTCACAATCACAAAAGATTCTGATTCACCAATTTCAAGGATTATCATAAACGGACAAACTGGCGTTGAAGTTGGAAGAATAAAACTTGAAGCAACAGCCGAAAATATTCACTTGAAGAAAATCACACTTATGGCTGTAAGCGCAAGTACAACATGGTGGACAGCAACAGCAACACCTGCAAACATCAGCAAAATATACTTATACGACGGGGCAACATTGTTAAACTCAGGTGGAACATCATTGGTTAGCGGTTCAAGCACAATCTCTGGTATTGATGTAACTGTTCCACAGAGTGGTAGCAAGGTGCTTTCAGTCAAGATTGATTCAGCTGACGCTGGGAACTCAGTGCCGTTTGTAGTTGCAAGTATCGGAGTATTCAGCACAACAACAACTGATTTAGAAGCTTACTCACCGTCATTGATGACAACAGGTATTACCTTAACAGCTAATGCTTCATCAAGTAATATGTTATTCACAAATACAGCTCCAACAATTGCAAGCGCAATGACAAGTGGAGCAGGGTCTATTCAAATTGCTGCGCCTATTGGTAAATACACAATCACCAATACCGGAACAAGAGATATGACAATAACACAGCTTGAGGTTGCCTTAACAATAGCTGGCGCTACATCTTCGTCCTCAGCATTATCAGGTATTGCCTTATGGGAAAGCACAAATGAAGGTACTGCAATCGCAACAACAAATCTTATTAGTAGCGCGAGTGGAATTAGCGCGGCGACTACAACAAGTGGAGCGACTACAACATCAATATTCTTTACGACATTTACTCAAAAGAATGTAATATCAGCAGGCGCTTCAAAAACATATATAGTAGTTGCTGATACAACAGCGATTGAAAGCTTGGTGACAAATCCAGGTCA
>JBBTQG010000011.1:0-5779 GCA_038065795.1 Patescibacteria group bacterium
ATGTTACTCCTGCCACAGTTGATGAAACAACAAGTTCGTCATTTGTTTGATACACATCAATACTTAGCTGTCCTTCTTCCTCGTCTGTGTTAAGTTGCTGTTCGTGAAAGTATCCCTCCATTTTTTATATTTTTTAGTTTTATAAATTCAAATTCTTTTAATATTATAAAATATACCGCCCACAAAATTGGAAATATAACAAAAAATATCTCTTGGTTCATTATAAACAAGTTATAAATAAAATGCAAGATTACAGCGGTTGCAAAACTAAACACAAACGGAAAAACACGGCGGGTTATTTTTGAATAAATAAATCCAAACCCAATTAAAACAGAAGCAAGCAGGTGTAAAAAGTTTGCGCCCAATGCTCTTAAAAACGCGACAACAAAAACATCTCCAAATGTAAATTCATTTGTTCCAACAAACCCTAAAAAGTTTTCAAAAAACGCAAATCCCAACGCCGCAAATCCCATATAAATCATCGCGTCAACTGGTTCGTCAAAAACTCTGCTTTTAAAAATTAACAAAGCGACAAAAATAAATTTAAAAAATTCTTCAATAAACGCGCTTCCTAAAAAATACCCCCACGCATTTGTTTCTCCCGGAGCTATTAGGGAATTAAGCCAACTTTCAACAAAATAACTGGAAATCACCGCAATTCCTCCCAAAATAAACGCTAAAATTGTCCATATTTTTGGTTCTGGATGTTTGTCTTCTTTCAAAATAAACCAAAACCAATATAGAACTGGAACAAACGCAAAGAAAAATAAATAAAAAAATTTTATAACGCTACCGGCCATTTTTCAAATAAAAGTAATTGTTTTTTGTCTAAGCTTGACCAAAGCTCTTCTGTAAAAAACGGCATAAACACATTGAGCATTTTTAAAGAATTTTCAATTATATCTTTTAAAATTTTTGGATTATTTTTTGTTTCACCCTTACAACTCTCTAAATAATTATCGCATAGATCATTCCAGAAAAACGAGTAAAGTGTTTGTAGCGCTTGCGCGAATGCGTATACCAAAATATTTTTTTCAACAAATTTTAATGTCGCATTAAATTCTTTAATAATTTTTTTATCAGCAACGCTTAAAGTTTTTAATTTTGAATTTTTATTTGTCATTTTTACCGAAAATCGAAACTCAGTTTCGATTTTCGGGGTTTGATTTTTGATTTCAAGGTTTTGCATACTACAAAATCTTGTTGCGTTCCAAACTTTGGTAGCAAATTTTTTTCCTGTTATTATGTGCATTTCATCAAATCTTAAATCTTGCTTATCTGACATTTGCCAAATCAAACCAAAACGCAAAGCGTCAGCGCCGTATTTTTCAATTAAATCTAACGGGTCAATTCCTGTCCCTAAACTTTTAGACATTCTTTTTCCTTCTTTTGTTTGGATTGTTGGATGAATAAATGCAACTTTATACGGAGCTTTATCCTTAAAAAACAATCCTGAAAAAATCATTCGCATAATCCATAAATGTAAAATGTCTCTCGCAGAAGACACCATAAATGCTGGGTACCATTTTTTTTCTTGCGGAGTATATAAGGTAGCAAATGACCATAACGCGGAAGAAAACCAAGTGTCAAAAACTTCATCAGTGCGAACCATCTCACAATTTTTGCATAACGGACATTTTTTTGGTTTCGTCAAAGAAACAACAAAATTAGCATTTAATTTTTTTTCGAATTTCGAATTTCGAATTTCTAAATTCTCCCTTCCTGTTTGGTTTTGACAAAACCAAACAGGAAGGGACTGCCCCCACCATAATTTTCTTGAAATACACCAGTCCCTAATGTTTTTTAGCCAATCAAAATAAGGTTTTTTATATTTATTCGGAATAATTAATGTCTGCTTTGATTGAATGGCGTTTTTAGCGATTTTTGCCAATTCTCCCATTTTTACAAACCATTCCAAAGATGGAATAACTTGAATCGCCGTTTTACATCTATCGCAATGCGGAATTTCATGAACATAATCTTCAATTTTTTCAATCAAATTTTTTGCGTTCAATTCTTCTAAAATTTTTTCTCTGCAATCCAAATAATTTAATCCGTTGAATTCATTTGCATTTATCATTTTGCCATTTTCGTCAATAACATTTGCCAATTTCAGTGAATGTCTTTTTGAAATTTCATAATCAACAATACTGTGCGCCGGAGTAATTTTTACAGCGCCTGTTCCAAAATTCGGTTCAATGCGAATGTCGGCAATAATTGGAATTTCTTTTTCAACAACTGGGAGTATTGCGGTTTTCCTAATAAAATTTTTATATCTCACATCTTTTGGATTCACTGCAACCGCTGTGTCCCCAAGTATTGTTTCTGGTCGTGTTGTCGCCACAACAATAAATCCCTGATTTTTTACGGGATATTTTATAAAATAAAGCTTGCCTTTTTCGGGTTTCCATTCCAATTCCAAATCAGATAATCCTGTCTTGCATCTTGGACAAAAATTAATCGGTCGCAAATCCCTGTAAATAAATCCTTTGTCATAATATTCAATAAACGCTTTTTCAACAGATTCAACATATTTTTTATCCATAGTGAATTTTACGCGCGACCAATCTGGCGTAATTCCTAATTTTTTAAATTGGTCTAAAATTATGTTTCCGTATTTTTCTTTCCACTCCCAGCATTTTTCTATAAATTTTTCTCTGCCCAAATCAAACCTTGAAATTCCTTGTTTTCGCAATTCTTTTTCAACAACATTTTGAGTCGCAATTCCAGCATGGTCAATTCCCGGTAACCAAACAGGCGTTTGCCCTTTCATTCTATAATACCTAACCAATATATCAATCAAAGTATTTTCCAAGCTGTGTCCCAAATGAAGACTTCCGGTAATATTCGGAGGCGCCATCAAAAAAACAATGCCGAAAGACAAACCTTTCGGCGCTGAAAGCGATTTATCGCTTTCAGCGTTCTGTTTACTCTTTTGTTTTTTTATTTTTAAATGCGGCAGCCATTTTTTATAAATTTTCGGCTCAATTTGTTTAAAATCGTATCTTGTTTCAATCATTGTTTCATTATATTAAATTATATTTTATTATGGCAATTTTTGTTTCATTTTTGACTTTTAAGAAAAAATATGATATCATTATTCTCATTTCCAACCTCTTATATTTGTAAATTCGCGCTTATATCAATTGAGTCAAAATTTTCAAGTTCCACACCTTTTTGTAAAAGAAAATATCCGGCAAGCGCAATCTGAACGCCATTATCAGTTGCCAACTGCTTGTCTGGAAAATAAATGCCAAAAGTATTTTTATACTTTTGGCACTTTTCAGCATTTATACCTTTTTCGCCATTGGCGAATCCGCCTTTGGCGGAAAACATTTGAATTATTAAATTTTGCAATGTTTGATTTGCAATAACTCCTCCGCCAACAACCAATGATTTTGGTTTATAAATTTCAACAGCCCGTCTTACCTTAATGAGCAGGGAATCAAACGCCGCTTTTTGGAAAGATGCCGCCAAATCAGCTTTAATGTTTTCGTCAAACCTATTAAATTTTTTTATTTCATCAATTAGTTTTATAAATGAAACTTTTAATCCCGCAAAACTCAAATTTAGATTTTTTTGTAAAGACATCGGCCTTGGAAGCGTAAAAACAGCTCGCCCTTCTTTTGCGAGTTTTTCTATTTTTGGTCCGCCCGGATATTCTAATCCAAGGGCTCTTCCAGCTTTGTCCAGGCTTTCTCCGATAGCATCATCTTGCGTTTCCCCGATTTTTTTGTATTCAAAAATTGAATCCATCTTCAATATAGTAGTATGTCCACCAGAGACAATAAGTCCCAACGCTGGAAATTCAATTTTATTAAATTTTGGAATCTTTAAGCCCTTAAACTCGGCAATTACAAGATGCCCAAAAAGATGATTAACCGGAATTATTGGCTTACCAAGTTTTTTTGATAATTCAGAAACAAATTCTTTTCCAGCAATCAAAGCAGGCGCTAATCCCGGACCAAATGCAAAAGCGATATAATCAATTTGTTCGGGTTTGATTTTGGCTTGCTTTAACGCGTCTTTATAAATAATTGGCAAATTTTTTCTATGCTCTCTTGCGGCTAAAATCGGTACAATCCCGCCGTATTTTGAATGAATTGAATATTGAGTTGCGATTTTATTTGCTAAAATGCCGAAAACAGCTTTCGCTGTTTTCGGCGCTGAAAAGCCCAAAGATATATCTTTGGGCTTTTCAGCATTGTAATTTTCATTTTCAATTTGTATGAGCGCAATCCCGCTTTCGTCGCAAGTTGTTTCAACCCCTAAAATTATCATAATAGTATTGTATCAAGCTTTCCACAATTTGGTTGGTTCAAAACAAAAAGGGAATTATAATATATTCATAAGAGGCATTTTTGTTTTGGCTTAAAATATATGGTAATAATATTAAATATAAATATAGAATATAAAATATGAGGATTCTGAATTTTTTATTCATTATTTTTATTCATTATTTTTATTCAGAGTTCTAAATTCTGCGTTCTAAGTTCTAATGTTTTTAATATCCCCAAAATGGTTGTGTTAATTTATTATTAGTTTATAATTTATGTTAATTAAAGTCGTTAAATTAAAATATTGAGCGTTAGCTTGAGTAATTATTTTTTAAACAATTTTTCAAAATTGATTAAACAGCGCTCTAAAAAAACAGATGTTTAAAACAATCGCGTTAATTTTGGTGAGTATAGTTTTATTAACAAATTTTTCAGTTGCGAATGCGCAAGACGCCTTGCCAATTGATAATCCCGGCGAGTTGCAAAATGCGGCTCTTTGTGGAGGTGGTGGCGATATAAAAGATTGTGTTTTGTCCATTTTTTCAATTGTCTTCAAGGCGTTGATTTATGTTGCTGGAGCATTCGCTGTAATCTCGTTTATTTGGGCTGGTGTTTCCCTTATCTTAAAACCAGATTTTACAGTTGCAAAAGACAGATTGATTTTTGGAGCAGTTGGATTAATTATTGCTTTGGTTTCATATGTTGTTGTTCAGATAATCGCAAGATTTGCGACAGAGACTGGAGCTTTATAGAATTGAAAACGCTAAATTAATCGGTTCATTAGTGTATGAAATTTCTTAATAGATTTAGAATTACTAACAAAACATTAGGCGCGGTATTGTTCGGGTTGTTTGCTTTTCTCATACTGGCGTCTTTTGTTTTTGCGCAAGGAATTGGTGAAATTTCATCCCCATTTCAATCAACCGCTCCTGATATAACAACATGCTCAACGAGTGTTAAGGATTGTATTTTGTGGGCGTTTAGTTTTGCATTTAGTTTTTTGATTTGGTTGGCTGGAACTTTTGCCGTGATTATGTTTGTATATGCGGGAATTCTTTATATTTCGCAACCAAGCAAGGCGTCTGAAATTCATTCGCGATTATATTGGGGGGCGATTGGGCTGATTGTTGCGTTAAGCGCTTTTGGAATTGTAAAGACGATTGAATTTTCTATTACGCGAAATGCTGGCGCGTTTTTAATGGCTCCAGTTTATGCGCAAGAAAACCCGTTAAACCAATTTATTAGAAATCAGGAAAATATAAGACCAGCTGGAATTTCTGGATGCGAAAACGCAAAATCAATTTTTTCGTATATTAAAGGCGGGCAGATGGGAGATGTTCCGTCCGGGCTTTTGGGAAAATGTATTTTAGGGTTTATTGGAACAAAAGTTTTGCCAGTTGTTTATACAATTTCGCTTTTGTGGAGCGTTGGGGTTCTTTTGTGGCTTGGGCTCGAATATGTTCAGAGCGGAAAAAACGATTCAATTCTACATCAAAAACTTT
>JBBTQG010000012.1:0-2595 GCA_038065795.1 Patescibacteria group bacterium
ATACTGGTACTGAACAAAAGATTTGGAAATTTTCAATCATAAAATAACAACAATAAAAATTCAAAAACGCCGAAAGATGTATTTTTTTGGCTTTTTAGCATTTTTGGCTTTGTCATTTTTTAGCATTTAAATTTAATGAATAGTAAATCAGTAAAATTTGTTTTAATATTAGCTATTTTGTCATTTTCTGTTGCGAATGTTGTGTTTGCGACAGATGGCGTTATAGATAATGCTTATAAATTTGCATGGGGTGATTATACCGGTTGGGTTAATTTTAATCCAAGCAATGGAAACGTAAGAGTTTCGGATGCAGAAATTACAGGGTTTTCTTGGAGTGAAAGTATGGGTTGGATAAAATTAAATCCAACAAATGCTGGAGTTAAAAATGATGGGCAGGGTAATTTGTCAGGAAAGGCTTGGGGTGAAAATTTAGGATGGATTGATTTTTCCAATGTAAAAATTAATGGAGGCAACGGGGATTTTTCTGGTTTTGCGGTAGCAGAAAAATATGGAAAAATTAATTTTGATTGTTCAACCTGTAAAGTAAGAACAACATGGAGACCAACAGCGCCTGTTGTTGCGTCGCCTAGTGGAGGTGGAGGTGGAGGTGGAAGTAGTGGCGGTGGCGGTGTTGTTATTTTAGGAAATACTCCGCAAGGCAATTTTTCTGTTTTAATAAATAATGGAGCATTAATCACATCTTCAACAAAGGTTGCATTAAAATTCAACGGTGGTTTTAATCCGACAAAAATGGCTGTTTCTAATTTTTCTGATTTAAGAGATGCGATTCAAGAAAATTATAAAGAAACAAAAGAGTGGGTTTTACCGGTTGGATTTGGATTAAAAACAGTATATGTAAAATATTACAGTTCATCTGGAGCTAGTTCGCCTGTTGTTTCTGATGATATTGTGTATTCGCCATCTTTAACGCAGGCTAAAAAACCAATACAAGTAATTAAAAAAGCTATAGTAAAAATTCCAGCTAAGATTGTTAAAGTTATTGCAAAAAAATCAGTAACAGGGAAGTACAATGTTTTTGGGGGTAAAACAAAATTGCTCACATACACAGATAAGCGAAAACCAGTTGTTGAATTTTCCGAGGATTATTTAGCGGCTGTTGGGTTAAAGGATTTTATCGTAATAAAAACTGCTGATGGAAAAGTTGATGTCAAACCTTTTATCGCTCCCGATAAAGATAATAGGGCTAGGATTGAAGCTGTAACCGGAGAAGTTTTGCAAATATTTATTGAGCCAATCGCGCAATCAAAAAATATAACTGGAAATTTGGTATTTAATATTGAAAAATCAAATATAAGTCAGATTAAAAAACCTCTTAATCCGTTTCCAGCTCTTGTTTTACCGATAAATCAAAAAGAATCAGTTGAAAATGCTGAAAACGATTTGTCATTTTCAGCGTCGAAAGACAAATCTTTCGGCTTTTCAAAGAAAATTAAAATAATCGATTTTACTTTTTCTGATGAAAACAAAGATGGAACATTTGGGGCTGAATTACAGATACCTCAGGAAGAGGGTGAATATGAAATAGTATTAAATACTGGTCAGCTTGCCAACAAAAAAATAATTTCTTTACTAGTTGATAGTGTTACTGAAGGGTATGTGTATGAGAAATACGGAAATATAGATAAAGCATTGCCCGGAGCAGTAATTAGTTTGTATTGGAAAAATCCGTCAACACAAACATCCAAAAAACAAATTTTTGGCGCTGAAAGCGATTTATCGCTTTCAGCATTCGAACTGTGGAATGGCGAAAAATATAATCAGGAAAATCCTCAAGAGACTGATAAAAATGGAAAATTTACTTTTATAGCCCCAGAGGGTTCGTATTTCGTAAAAGCTAATCTTCAAGGATATGGCTCATATGAGAGCAATGTTTTTGAAATTAGGTCAAGTGGTCAGCCAATAGCGTTTGACATAGAATTAAAAGGCAACTTTAGTTGGTTAAAATTATTTTTAGCATTTATATTAGTCGTAATATTAATTATTATTTATCGCTGGAGGCGCAGAAAAAAAATAATGCGAGAAAAACAAAATGAATTCAGAGAATAATGTTTTAACAAATATTTTAGTCGGCATTGTTGTATTTTCAATTATATTGAATATATTATTTGTTTTTAAAATTGCAGATTTTAGACGCAATTCTGAACAAATTAAACAATTGCCATCAGAAGAAAAATCATTAAATCAAAATGTGGTCAATTTTATAAAGTTGTTTGTTCAAGATGTTCTAAAAGCAGATAAAAAAGTTGATGAAGAGACAAGGGCAGAATTGGATAACGCTATAAAATATATTGGAGATGAAGGCATATCAAATTCTTGGGAAATATTTTCTAATAGTAAAACAGAAATAGAAGCTCAAATAAATGTTAAAAATTTGATTGAAGATTTAATAAATAAATTAGAAAAATAACGCTGAAAACGACTTGTGATAAAAACGACTTGTCGTTTTTATCACCGAAAATGCCTAAAATTTATTTTCGGCATTTTCGGTAGTTTTTATCTTTTATCTAACTCAATTCTTAGCGCAGGATTTAGTGGGTCAAGCTCTAGGGCTTTTTTGTAGCTTTCAATTGACAT
>JBBTQG010000013.1:0-42970 GCA_038065795.1 Patescibacteria group bacterium
AAGTTGACTATTTTATTACATGCGATTATGATTTAATCAAAAGATATAAGGGAGATTTAAAGGTTGTAGCCCTATTAAATTTTTTTCAAGAATATGGCAATTATAAAAATAAATAAGAAACCACTTATTCAGACGGCGTTTGAGGTATTGTTGAAAAATTTAGGTCCAAGCAAAACTACAGAATTGTGGCAGGTATTTACTTTACCGCAAGACAATTATTTAACAGTTAGAAAAAAACTTTTTAACAATAAATCACTTCCTAGTGTTTGGAATGAAGCAAAAAAATTTAATAAAAAATAATTAAAATAAAAAAATATAAGTCGCAAATATCGTAATTAACAAAATCAAAATTCTTACGAGTAAGTTCTCGTATCGTTTCCGCGTGAGTCCGCGTTAAGTCTGCCCGCTTCGGATCGCCGAAGGCGAGGCGAGCGTGAGTCCGCGTACATATGAAAATGCAAAAAAACACATCAACAATCCTCGCAGTAATTCTAATCTAAAAACAGCGGCTCTAAGGTGCGGTTTTTAGGTGGTTTGATAAAAATTTCAAATCCGCTTATTCTAATATCTCATTTAGGAATTTTTTGATGCCTGTGGTTGACATTGGGACAAGGTGGATATTTTTTACATTTTGAGACATTAGAAGTCCTGTGTTTTGTTTTTCTATCAATAAAATTTGAATATTAGGCGCTTGAAATTTTTTTGCTAAACTCCAAAAATGCGCTCGTTCTTTTGGGGTTAATTTATTACTTTTTGTTTGCCAGAAAAGATATTTTTTCTTTGCAGGAAAAAAAGTTAATCCGTCAAAAAGCGCCCAAAAATCTTTGGGCATAAATCTAAGCATTGGTTTTAGCTCTGTCATACAACTTGGATAGCATTTTTTTAAAGTGTCTCTGAATAATTTTTCAAGTCTTTTACCCTTCCCAACTTTATTAACCATAATTTCACGATATAATTATTAAATGTCCGAAGAGGTAATTATAACAGAAAGTCCGCTTGAAATAATTTTTCAGTTGTTGGAGAAAAAGCACCTGGATTTTTCAAGTATTAGTTTGGTAAAAATAACAGACGATTTTTTGTATTATATTCAGGAAAAAAATATTGAAACAATTGCGGTTGGCGATTATTTGGAAGCTCTAAGTAAATTACTGCTTTTAAAAATTAATCACATTTTGAAAATAATTGAGCCAGAGCCTGAAATAAGAATTAATCTTGAAAGATATAAATTTGTTAGACAGGCGAGAAATAAACTTAAAAATTTGTGGCTCGCTGGTCCTATTATTTTATCATCGCAAAAATTAACTTCAAAATTAATTTTTATCGCTCCGAAAATAACAATTAACGATTTAATGACTGGATTGAGTTTGTTAATGGAAGAACCAATAGTTGAAGAAAAGGAAATTGTGTTGAAGAAAAAGATTCACATAAAAAATGCGCTGAAAATTTTGGAAGAGATTTTAAAAAAAGAAAAAGAAATTGTGCTTCAAGACACATTTAAAGAAAAAGGTTTTTTGATAGTGATATTTTTGGCGTCGCTTTTGCTTTATGGGGAACAAGCGATACAGATGGAACAAGAGAATATATTTGATAAAATAATAATAAGGAGTAATCGCGAATATACGAATTAACGCAAATATACGAATAAGTAAAGGGAGTAATCGCGGATTAAAATAATGAAACAGGAAGTTAATCTATTGGAAGCAATACTTTTGGCGGCGAGCGCGCCGATTAAAAAGTCAAAATTAGCTAAAATTATTCTAGATTTTGAATTAGTTTTAAATGAGTTGAAAGAATCTTTGTCGGAGCATGGTATTCAGATTTTTGAGTCAGAAAACGAGATTGAATTAACTACAAGAGAAGAATTTGGCGAACAATTGAAAGAATTTTTCAAATTAGAAAGTGAGGAGTTATCCACATCATTAGTTGAAGTTTTGTCTATAATATCATATGCGGGACCGATAAGTCGTTCTGGAATTGAAAAAATACGGGGAATTAATTCTGTATATTCATTAAAAAGACTTTTGATAGTCGGATTAATTGAAAAAGTTTATAATTCACAAAGAAAAAATATAGTTCTTTATAAACCAAGCGGAGAATTTTTGAAGCATTTGGGAATCACAGCAGTAGAATCATTGCCAAATTATTTTGAATTTCGTAAAAATATAATTGGCTAACAAATAAAATAAAATGAAAGAAGGATTTTTATCATTATTTATTTTCGCAAATATTTTCAACTGGTTGAATTGGGGCGGAAAATTTGAACAACCAAAATCCGTTCCGAGAAATAAAATTCAAGCGTCTATTTTTGATGTGAGTAGTTTTAAATTGGTTGCGAAAAAATTACCGATGGAAGTTGCTGAACAAATCACAGCGACAAATGTTTTGGTTAGAGAATTAGGTAGCGGAGTTGTATATGAAAAGAACGCGCAAGAATCAAAATCAATCGCATCAATTACAAAGTTAATGACAGCTTTGATTTCATATCAAATTTATGAAGAAGATGAAAAATTTAAAATTAGCGCAGATGCCATAGAAGTAGAAGGAGAGGCGGGCGGGTTTTTAAGTGGTGAAATTTTTAAAAGAAATGATTTGATAAAAACCGCTCTCATTGGTTCTTCAAACGATGCGGCGTTTGCGTTAGCTGAAAAAAATGAACTAGAAAAATTTATACAACTAATGAACTTAAAAGCAAAAGAATTAAAAATGACAGAAACGCAGTTTGTAGATTCGGTTGGACTTTCAAAATATAATAAATCCTCATTAGATGATTTATATAATTTAGTTGAGTACACATCTCGCACGGCGCCAGAAATTTTTAATTTTTCAAAAACCGAAAAATTTTTGTTATCTGGAAAATACAAGCGAACAATAGAAAATTTGGACTATCTAATCCCGCTTTATAAGGGTTATATAATAGCTTCAAAAACAGGATTTACTCCTGAAGCTGGCGAGTGTTTAATTTTAGTTTTAAAATTTGAAAAATCCTCGTTTTTGTTTGTGGGAATTTTAAATTCAAAAAATCGCTTTGAAGACGCCGAAAGACTAATAATTTCATTGAGAGAACTTTATAAATAAAAAAATAAAATGTAGTTTTTAGTGTTGCAAAAATTATTCTATCAACATTTTTTGGGGGATATTGAGTTTATCAGGAGTTGTTTCACAAAGTTTTTGTAAAATTTTTTCAAATTGTTTTTTTGATTTATTAAAAAGTTTTAATTCATCTTCTCGGAGTTTTTTTAGGATTATATCCATAGCGGGTTTTCGTTTTTTGCCTTGAATTCCAATTCTTAATCTCCAAAAATTCCATGATTTTAAAACTTTTCGCGCCGACTCAACACCTTTATGTCCGGCTGATTTTTTGCCAAAAGAAAATTTGAGCCAAAGAAGTGGCAAGTCGGCTTCATCATGAACTATCATTATTTCTTCCGGTTTTAATTTTAGCTTTTTTTGAAGTTCTCCTATTGCTTTTCCGCTTTCATTCATAAAAACATTTCCATATCCGATAAATATTTTACCGAATTTGCCATAAACAGCGTTCTGGGTTTCAAGTGGCTTGTCAATATATTTTGAAATTAAATCTTTGCCAAAATTATGGCGTGTATTTTCGTATTCTTTCTCGGGATTTCCAAGCCCAAAAATAAGTTTGATTTTTTTTGGCATTAGTTTTTATTTGATTTTCAGTAAATTTTGCGGTATAATTACACTATATTATAATGCTTAAACTTAAATTTTTGCAATTTTTAGAGGTTGTTTTATTGGTAATTCTTATTGTCCTGCCAGTGCGTTTGTTTCTATTTGAGCCGTTTTTTGTTTTAGGCGATAGTATGTTGCCGAATTATGAAAATTATGATTATTTAATTATAGAGAAAGTTTCGTATAAATTAAGGAGTCCACAAAGGGAAGATGTCGTAATTTTTAGACCTCCAGTAAATTTAAGAGCTTATTATATTAAAAGGGTAATAGGTTTGCCGGAAGAAACAATAAAAATTGAAGATGGAAAAATTTATGTTTTAAATTCTGAATATCCAAAAGGATTTTTAATGAATGAAGCATATCTTCCATTACAATCAACGCCGGGAAATTATGAATTTAAGCTCAACAAAGATGAATATTTTGTTTTGGGTGATAACAGAGATGAAAGCTATGATTCTAGAAAATGGGGACCAATACACAAACAACAAATCGCAGGGAGAGTGTTAATAAGAGTGATGCCTATGCGTGAAATTGTAAAAATAATTAAAATTGGTTTTGCTCGTCAATAATATAAATTCATTATGAAATCAGTAATTCAAACTCCGAGAGGTATGGTAGATTTGCTTCCTGAAAGCGCCGATTATTTTTTAGCGTTACAGGATGCGATTTTGAAATTGGCTAATTCGTATAATTTTCAATACATAAGAACTCCTGTTATTGAAAATGAAAAAGTTTTTACTTCAAGTTTGGGCGAGTCGACTGATGTTGTTGAAAAAGAAATGTATTATTTAAAAGGTTCAGATAAAAGTGATAAGCTTGTTTTGCGACCAGAAGGAACAGCTGGGGTTATGAGAGCATATTTACAAAATGGGATGCATTCATGGAGCCAACCGGTAAAACTTTTTTATATTGGGTCAATGTATAGAAGGGAAAGACCGCAGGCTTTAAGATTAAGAGAGCATTTTCAGTGGGGAGCTGAAATTTTGGGTTCAAAAGAACCGATTTGCGATGCTCAAGTAATGCAATTAATTGATGGCTTATTTAAAAAGTTTAAGCTTAAAGATTATATTTTTAAATTAAATAGTATTGGTTGCTTGGAGGATAGAAAAAAATATAAAAAAACTCTTTTGAGATATTACAAATCTTATATAAGAAAAGTCTGTGAAGATTGTAAGCGAAGATATAAAACAAATCCATTAAGGCTATTGGATTGCAAAAATGAAGTGTGCGTTGAAATTAAACAAAAAGCCCCGACACTTTTAAATCATTTGTGTAAGGAATGCGAATCTCATTTTGGAAAAGTTTTAGAATATCTTGATGATATGGGAATAACATATGAATTAGACGGAACACTTGTTAGGGGGTTTGATTATTATTCAAGAACGGTTTTTGAAGTGTTTTTTACTGAAAGAGCGACAGCTGTTGGCGGAGGAGGAAGATATGATTATCTTTCTAAAATGTTAGGAGGACAGGATGTGCCTGCTGTTGGAGTGGCGATTGGCATTGAAAGATTGATAGAGGTCGTTAAAATGCATCAGGTTAAATTATCTTATTTTAAGAAACCGCAAATATTTTTAGCGCAAGTTAGCGAAGAAGCAAAAAAAGAAGCCTTGAAGCTTTTTGAAATGCTTATTAAAAATAATCTTCCTGTAAGTGAAGCTTTTGCAAAATCAAGTTTGTCAAGTCAACTGGATTTGGCTGATAAAATGGGAGTTAAGTTTACTTTAATAATGGGGCATAAAGAAGTTGGGCAGAAAAATGTGATTGTTAAACATATGCTCACAGGAGACCAGGAAACAATTCCAACAGACCAGTTAGTGGAAGAGTTAAAGAGGAGACTATAACGGTTATTTAACTATTGTAATAGCTATAATTGTTTTTGCTCCAGCGGTTTTTAAAATTTTTCCAGCTTCCAAAAGCGTTGCGCCCGTTGTTTTTATATCGTCAATTAAAATTATTTTTTTTGGAGGTTTGTTTTTTGTTTCAAAAACTCCTTCAACATTTTTACTCCTCTTTTTTTCTACAAGCGTTCTTTGGGGTTTGTTTATTTTTATTTTTTGAAGAAGCTCAATTACTTCTAAGTTTAGTTCCTCGCCTATTATTTTCGCTAAAATTTTTGATTGATTAAACCCTCTGCTTAGTTCGTCTTTTTTAGATAATGGAATTGGAACAACGCAAAAATTGTTAAAATTATTTTTTATTGGTTCTAATTCTTTAGAAATAATTCTGCCAAAATATTTAAAAATTTCAAAAGAACCTCTAAATTTACCCGTTTTTATTAGTTCAGATATTGTTTCATTTTCATAATTAGCGAAAGAAATTAATGATTTTATAGATGTTGAGCAACATGCTTTTAAAAAATTTTCAGTATGAGGTCTGCGTCTTTTACATTCTATGCAAAAAATTTCAAGAGAAAATTCTGTTTCATTAAAACATTGAGCGCAAATATAATCGTTGTCTGTAATTTGAAAACATTTCACGCAAAAAAACGGAGAAAAAATATCTGTGAAAACTTTTTTAAGCATCAGTAGTTAGGTTAATAATTAAAATTAGCATATAATTTTAGCAAGAAATGTTATTTTTTAAAAAAAGAATTTTAGGAATTGATTTCGGTTCAAAGTTTGTAAAAATTATTGAATTAGAAAAATCTGGAAGAAATTTAAATTTGGTAAATTATAGCGTTACATCTATTTTATGGGAAGATTCATCAAGTTATCCATTGGGGGCAACTCAGCTTTTTGAAGAAAACCTTGCTTCAATTTTAAAAGAAGGAACAAAAGATTTTAAAACCAAAGACGCTATTTTTGTTTTACCTGCGTCATTTTTATTTTCAACATTTTTTTCTTTGCCAAATATTCCTAAAAAAGCGATACAAGAAACAATTGAATATGAATCCAGAAAATACATTCCTTTTGATTCAGATGATATTGAAATTCAGACAAAAATATTTAGTCTCAAAAATCAATATCAACCAGATAAAACAAGAACGGCCGTATTTTTAGTTGGAATTCCGAATGGGTTGACAGAAAAACTTAAAACATCCGCGTACATTTCTGGATTGAATTATAAAAAAGGCGAGCCAGAATTTTTTGTATACGAACCGTTTTTTTATGGCAATTCCGGAGTTTCTGTTTTGGTTCATATGGATTTAAATTATTCATTGATTTATCTTTTTTATAACGGACAGCTTGTTTTTGGTAAAAAATTAAAATTTAGATTGTATAACTTAATAGATAGTATCTCAAAATTATTAGACACAACTTTTGTAAAAGCTGAAGAATTTTTAGCAGAGAAAAAATTTAATATTCCAGAAGAAAATAAAGATATAAAAGATGCAGTAAGCGTTCATTTTGGCTCAGTATATAATGAAATTCAAGAAGAAATTAATAATATAGCCGATAAATTTGGATTTAAAACTGATGGTATTTTTGTAAGCGGGAGCCCAACGGAAATCCCCGGGTTTTTGGAATTTTTTCAAAATTGTTGCGGAAAAATAAAAATTAACGCTCTTGACCCGTTTTCAAGACTTCAAAATGTTCCAAACAATAGCAATATTTTAAATAAAAGCCCAATTTTTGGCGGCGCTGTTGGGGCGTGTATGAAATACCTAAAATAGATTTTAGGCGGTTTTTCAGCATTTTTTGAAGTAGAAACGAAGTATTTTTAAAATTATTTTATATTATAAAATCCCCAAAATGATTTGTTTATTTAATTAATCTCGTATAAAATTAATTTATTAGATGAATTACTTACTCAATTTTATACCAAAAAGATTATTAATTTCATTATGTGTAATTCTTTTTATAATTTGGGGTTTGAATTATGGTTTGATTTTTTTGAATTCGCGAATAATAGAACAAACTAAAGAAATTCAAAAAAATCAAACACTAGCGATAGAAGATATAAAAAATAAAATACAAAACGAAAATAGTTATCGCGATTTCGTTCATTTTTTTGCCTTAAAAACACTTTTTGAACAAAAAAAATCAATTACTAACAAAGTTGATGAAATATCGCAAATTTTACCAAAAGCATTAAGGGTTAATTCGTTATATTTGTCTAATGTTGATAAATCTTTTGTGGTTAATGGGCAAGTAAATAGCGCCGAAGAATCTTTTAGGGTTGCTAAATATTTTGACGAATTAAAAGATGTTTCTGGAATAAAAAGAGAACAATCTTTTGGGGTGAATAACAGCGTCTTCATTAATATTTCTGGTAAGTTTGTAAAATGAGATTTGCAATAAACATTTTGGTATTAATTCTTTTATTTGAAATTGCGTCCGGAATTTTTTCAGGCATTCTTCCGAATTACAGAATACTCTTGACTGAATTAAGCAAAAAGAATAATGAACAACAAAAACTTGAAAAAATTAAAGCCACAAAAGATCTCTTTAACACAATTTCACAGAGAAGCGAAATAAAAGGATTAGATCTAAGCAGGGATTATTTTGAAATATATTTACCGACAAAGTTTAAAGATTATGAATTAACTGCAATATTATTTCAGCTTTTAAAGAAAAATGGATTTAGTTTTAAGTCGTTAGATTTCAAGGAAGCGGAAGATATAAAAATTGAAACAATTAATTTACCGCTGATAAAAAAAGTTAAATTTTCGTTAGTAATTGACGGACAATATAATTCAATTATGAATTTTATTCAGGACTTAGAAAACAATAGCAGAATATTTTATGTTGACAAAATAACATTAAGTCGCAGTAGTAATGGCGTAAGCGCAAACCTTGAGCTTTCGTCGTTTTATTTAAAACCAATTAAAATATCGCCTTAATTTATAAAATATAATGTCAATAATTTTAGAAAAATTTAAAAAATTTAATTTTATAAATGTAATTGCTTTTTTGCTCGGAGTATTTTTGTTTGTTCTTCTTGTGTGGTTAATAATACAGCAATTTGGAATTTTTCAGAAACAGACAATTTTTCCGCCAGAAGTTATAGAAATCCAAAGGCAGGTTGGCGTTATGAAAGATTCATCTGTATTAAAAGAATCAAAAAATCTTGAAAAAATCGTGCCTCCTGCTGAACAAATTAAAATTTTGGAATTAAGTCCCGGAGAAATTGGAAAAAATACTCCGTTTGAATAAATGAGCTTATTTTTATTATGGACATCAGCGCTACACTTCTTGAAAAATTAAAAGAAAAATATCCTGAAGCTGGAGATTGGGAACAAAGAGCAAGAATTTCAAAAATAGATTTAGAGGAATATTTGCACAAGACAAGAAAAATAGATATAAATGAATTTCTTGATATAAAAGCCGAAGTATCCCATTATCCAAAAATAATTTTTGGCAATAAAAAAATTTCACAAGATATTTTGAATCTTATCCCAGAAAAATCTGCAAAACTTTATCAGATTATAGCTTTTGATAAAAAAGATTCTGAAATTTCAATAGGAGCTCTTAATCCGCAAAATGCAAACATTGAAGAAATTTTAGGATTTATAAGAAACTCATTAAAATTAGAACCAAAAATTTTTGTAATATCAATAGCTGATTATTACAAAGCAATTCGTTATTATAGAAATTTTGGAGATGAATTAAAACAATTTATAGGTGATTTTAGAAAAGGAAAGCCGTTTATTGAAGAAGAATCGTTGTCTTTTGGAGAGTCAATAACGACAGAAGACGCCCCTGTTATTAAAATCGTGGAGCTTGTTATCAAAGAATCTGTAAATTTTTTTGCTTCGGACATACATTTTGAGCCGTTAATAGATAGAATGAGATTGAGATTTAGAATAAACGGCGTTCTGAAAACAATATCATATTTTCCAAAAGATTTACATTACCAAATTATTAATAGAATAAAAGTTTTGGCAAAATTAAAACTTGACGAATCAAGAGTTCCGCAAGACGGCAGAATTAGATTAATAATTGAAGGAAGAGAAATTGATTTAAGAATAGGCATTTTACCGACAATTGAAGGTGAAAAAATTACAATTAGAATTTTAGACCCAGTTATTGGATTAAAGCAACTTTCAGAAATCGGAGTGCCGGATTATTATTCTAAAAAAATACAAAAAATTAAAGAAAAAGCGTACGGATTGGTTTTAATAACAGGACCAACTGGTTCAGGAAAAACAACAACTCTTTACGCGCTTCTTCAAGAAATAAACAATGACGATGTAAATGTTATAAGCTTGGAAGACCCAGTTGAATATAGAGTTGACGGGATAAACCAATCCCAAGTTATGCCTGAAATTGGATATGCGTTTTCAACAGGGTTAAGAGAAATTTTAAGACAAGACCCTGATATCATTTTAGTTGGCGAGATAAGAGATAATGAAACAGCGGACTTGGCAATTCATTCAGCTTTGACAGGCCAGCTTGTTTTCGCGACTCTTCATACAAATACTGCGATAAGTTCAATAACAAGGTTAATTGATATTGGAGTTGCAAGATTTTTATTGTCTCCGACACTTCAATTTTTAATAGCTCAAAGACTTATAAGAAAATTGTGCGAATGTAAAACAGAAACACAAGTTGTCGGAGATTTAGAACGAATAATTGAAGAAGCGCTGGATATTCTACCAGCTCACATTAAAGAATCCGCGCATTATAAAAAACCATTTACTTCTTTCAGGCAAAATGGTTGTGAAAAGTGTAATAATAAAGGATTTGTCGGAAGAATAGGATTGTTTGAGTTAATTGAAATAAATGAAGAACTCAGAAAGGGAATAGAAAAAGGAGAATCAGAAACGGATTTATCAAAATATTTACCAGCGCAGGATTTTGTGAGTTTAAGGCAGGACGGAGTTTTGAAAGCATTGCGAGGTGAAGTTGTATTGGAAGAAGTAATAAAATCAACATAAATAGATTTTAAAATAAATTTGTTATATACTTATTTTAGCTAATAAAATTTTATTTGAAATAATTAACATCGCTCAAATTGTAAGCGGTGGTTAAATTTAAAAATGGACGAAAGATTAAAAAAGTTATTGCGTTTAACAATTGAAAGAGGCGCGTCTGATTTGCATCTTGTTCCGTCAAGATTTTCAAGTATTAGAATAAATGGCGAATTAGTTTCATTGTCCGATGAAAAAATTCTTGAACCAAGAGAAGTTGAAATAATAATTTTATCGCTTTTAGATGAAGACCAAAAAGTTAAACTTTTAAAATATAAGGATTTGGATTTATCGTTTTCTTTGGATGACAAAGCAAGATTCCGCGCGAATATTTATTTACAGAAAAATGGATGGGCGGGGTCTTTTAGGGCAATTTCATCTGAAATCAAATCAGTTGAAGAATTAAATTTACCGCCGATTTTACATGAATTTATTAAAAAGAAACAAGGATTAATATTAATAGCTGGTCCTGCTGGATGCGGAAAATCAACAACACTCGCCGCGTTAGTGGATGAAATAAATCATACTCAAGCCCGTCACATCATTACTATTGAAGAGCCAGTTGAATATATTTTTTTTCCAGACCAATCTATTGTTACGCAAAGAGAAGTTCCGAATGAAGCTTATTCTTGGCACAGGGCTTTGAAGTCAGCATTAAGACAAGACCCAGATGTAATAATGATAGGCGAATTAAGAGACCCTGTTTCCATAGCAATAGCTCTAACAGCCGCTGAAACAGGACATTTAGTATTAGGAACACTCCATACAAATTCAGCGTCTCAAACAATCGACAGAATTATTGATGCTCTTCCAGATGGTCAAAAAAATCAGGCGAGATTTCAACTTGCTTCGTCTCTTATCGGTGTAGTTTCGCAAAGACTTGTCCCGAGAATTGCAGGAGGCAGAATTCCAGCATGTGAAATTTTGATAGCAAATCAGGCTGTTAAAAATTTAATAAGAGAAAATAAAGTCTATCAAATTGATTTAGTAATTGAAACAAGCTTAGAGCAAGGAATGATTTCTATTGAAAGAAGTTTGGCAACTATGGTTTCTATGAATGAAATTTCAGAAGAAAATGCATATTTGTTTGCTTTAAGTCAAGAAAGGTTGAAAGGTTTGTTGTAGTTAATCAATCCAAAATAAATCAATAATAATGAAATTTAATTACAAGTCTTTTGATAAAGACGGAAATTTTAAGGAAGGAACGATTGAGACAGCTTCAAAAGAAAGCGCTGTTATCGCATTGCAAAATCAAGGGTTGATTGTTACATTTATATCTCAGGTAGGAACTAATACAAAATTGCCATATTTTGGAAAAATTTCTTTAAAAGATGTAGTATTTTTTACGCGCGAGCTTCATTTTTTAGTTCAAGCAAGAATTCCGCTTGACGCCGCTGTAAAAACGTTATCCGAGCAAGTCACAAATATAAAATTTAGAAAAGTGCTAGATGATATTTATCAAGATGTTGTTGCTGGGATTTCTCTATCAAAAGCTTTGGGGAAACATAGTATTTTTTCAACTTACTACATAAAAATGGTTCAGATAGGAGAAGTTTCTGGTTCATTGGACGAAGCAACCGAATATTTAGCAACTCATCTTGAAAATCAAAATAAATTTTTGAGCAAATTAATACAAACACTTATTTATCCGGTAATTGTTTTATGTGTTTTTTTGGCGACAATGATAACTCTATTTGTCACAGTTATTCCAAGAGTAGCAAAAATTTTTACTGAAAATGATATTCCGATGCCTGTTATTACAAGAGTGTTCAATTCTTTTTCTGGGTTTTTAATACATAATTGGATGTATCTAGTTATATTTTTTACGGCGTTGATTTATTCAGCAATAGGATATTTTAAAACACGGGAAGGAAAAATTTTTTTGTTTAATTTTTTGGATAAGATTCCAATCGTCAACGACGCAGTTAAGACAACCTATCTTTTAAGATTTCTTGAATCTATGAGTTTTTTAATAAAGGGTGGTTTGCCAATTCCTGAATCATTAAATATTGTTGCGACAAGCGTTGATAATCCTGTTTTTGAAGATGCCTTAAAGACTATAGCTGAAGAAACAAAAAAAGGAAGCCCTGTATCTTCTGCGTTAAAAGCATTTCCGAATATTTTTACTCCATTAGTAATCCAATCTTTTATAACCGGTGAAAAAACAGGAAAATTAAGGGAAATTTTATTTTCAATATCAAATTTTTATTTACAGGAATTAGAAGTTAAAACTTCAACTTTATCGGAAAATATTCAGCCAATTTTAATAGTAATTTTAGCCGCTGGATTAGGGTTTTTGGAAGTGTCTCTTTTGGTTCCTATATTAAATCTTACAAAAGCGGTTCAGAGTTTTTAGTTAACCAAACCACACCCGACGGGTGTGGTTTGGGGGTTTTCACGGCGCAATCATTTTAAAAATAGAAGTGAAAGGCGAGCAAATGTTATCCACATATTAGATTATAAAAATATAGAATTGTTTTATAATAATAGAAATAAAAATTGTCGAAATGTAATAATGAAAACAATAAGATGTTTTCATTATTGAAAAATATTATCATATTTTTCAGCGTTAAATTAACCAGTTTTTTAAAAAACAATGAAAAATAAAGGTTTTACGCTCATAGAACTTGCGGTTGTATTGTTGGTTATTGGAATTTTGGCTGGCATTGTATTAAAAAATGTTGGTTCTCAGGGCTCTCAGGCAAGAGATACAAGAAGAGTTTCGGATTTACGAAATGTTTCAGTCTATCTTGCGCAATATCTAAGCAAAACAGGAAGTTTCCCTGATACAACAGATACTGATTGGGTAGGTAGTACGGGCACTTTGGCGGCAGCTTTAGTGGATAAGGGCGTTATTGCCTCGGATTCAGCTTTGCCAAAACCTCCATCAGGAGCAAGTTATCAATATTACGCTTGTACGGATTCAGGTGATAATACCATATCAATCGCTAATCATTTTGTTTTAAGGGTTATTTTGGAAGAAGATGACACTAAAAATGCAAGACTTTATGATAGCGCATATAACGGGAGTACTCTTCCTTGGACTACGGGAGGTTGTGCCGTTAAAACAGGCGGTAGTGTTATAGGCACTCAAGGTTCGCCGGGTCTTGCTCCTTCTGGATCGACATTAGCATTATCTCAGAATATTTCTTGCTTAAGTAAATCAAAGGAATATTGTTTAATTCAGTAAAGCTAATTAATAGAAACAACAACTAATCTAACCCAAAAATTCCCACGCCAGTTGGTGTGGGAATTTTTGGGTGTAATGAGTATCGCGTATTTTAATGTGTGTTAAAATTAATTCATAATTATGAATTTAGCGATTTTTTTTATTTTTGGATTGTTTCTCGGAAGTTTTTTAAATAATGTTGCTCTGCGACTTGAAAATGATGAATCATTTATTTTTTCGCGCTCAAAATGTCCAAAATGTAAAAAAAAGTTAAAGTGGTATAATCTAATCCCTTTGTTGAGCTACATAATTCAATTAGGAAAATGCTCAAGTTGTCGTGAAAAAATCTCTATTCGGTATCCGTTGACTGAAATTTTTGCTGGGATTTTTACATTCGGACTCGCAAAAGTAATATTTACAATATACAATTTCCATTTATTAAGTTCATTTATTATTTTTTTGTATTATCTTTCGTTTATTAGCGCGTTTTTTGTTCTTGCGTTGATTGATTTTAAAACAAAATATATTAGTGAAAAATTAATTTATTTTATGGTTGCTGTTTGGTTAATTTTTCAGGCGATATTTTATTTCGTTCCTGTATTGAAAATAGCGTTTATTGGAGCATGGTCGGAATTTTTTGAGCAATTTTTAAAATTTCCAAATTCTGAATTTATCGGGCAAATTTTTACGGCGTTTATTGCCGCTTTACCATTTTTGTTTTTATTTGCGATTACGCTTGGGTGGGGCGTTGGTCTAGGCGATTCAAAAGTTGCTTTTGTAATGGGGTTATTTTTTAAACCCGGAGATTTTTTTCTTTCTCTTGTAATGGCAATATTTTTGGGCGGGATAGTAGGCGTTATTATTTTGTTAAAAACGCAAAAATTTAAACAAGAGATTCCATATGTGCCATTTTTATTTGCAGGAACTTTGGTGGCTATGTTTTGGGGAGAAATGTTAATAACAAATTATTTTAAAATATTCAGATGAGAAAATTTCACAATGGTTTCACTTTATTAGAAATCGCTGTTTCGTTAATCGTTATGTCTGTTTTATTGACTATTACTTTTAGTTTATTTTCTTTGAATAAAGATTTTTGGTTATTAAATGAAAAATCTCTTTATTTTGCAAAAAATCTTAATGGCGTTAAAAAACTTTCATTGCAAGGCGCGACATTTTCTGGAAAAAAAATTTGTGGCGCTGGAATTTTGATTGATAAAAATAAGAATGAATATTTCGGTATCGCTGTTGATATAGGTGATATCAGTACAGGATTGCTCAGTTGTTCTGGCGTTGATGCAGAATCTTTTGATTTAACAAAAATTAATGATTTAGAAAGTAATCAAAATGTTATAAAAATATCAAAGTTTTTTGATTTCACAACAGCGCCAGCCAATTTATTAAAAGAAAATTTTGAAAATGTTGTTATTTCTGTTTATCTTAATGAAGAAGATTCCCCGATAAATTTTGAAAAACTTGAAATAATTTTTACAAATCCTTACGCAGATCCAAGAGTGTTTGTATCCCCATATACAATATCGTCAGAAATTAATGATTGGAACAAAATAAATTTTGATTTAAAATTTAAAGATGAGACTTCAAGGCTTACAATCACAAAAACCGGACAAATTTTATTTAAGTAGAAGAGCGTTTTCATTAATAGAAGTTACTCTTGCGTTGTCTATATTCGTTATGGGGTTTATGGCGCTTTTTAATATTGTTAATTCATATTCGTATACGCTTAAAACAATAAAAGAAAGAATGACAGCAAATTTTTTAGCGCAAGAAGGATTAGAATTAGTTCTCGCTAAAAGAAACGCAAATTTCAAATTTCTTAATTCAGGAGGAACCGTAAATTGGATAGATGGACTTGGAGAAAAAATTTGTATAAACCCCGATCTTTCATTAATTGATTCACCCTGTAGCGATGGAAAATTATATTTAGATTCGGACACTGATGTATTTTCGCATAATCAAACGCCAACCTCAAAACAATCAGCTTTCTCCAGAATTATAACAATAGCTAAAATTGACACCAAAGACTTAAATAACACAATTTCAAATGATTACGCTGTTCTTGTTGAATCAGAAGTGAAATGGTCGGGAGAACCGATAATATTAAAAATGGTAATGACAAAATGGCACCCAAAATCGCAGTAAAAAATAAACCAAAAAAAATAGCATCAAAGGGTTTTACAATACTTGAAGCCGCTGTTTCTATTTTAGTTTTTGCTACTATTATAGGTATAGGTATTACATCATACATAAATCTTTTGAGGGCAAGCGCGATTTCCAGAAATGTTTATGCGTCTTTGGAAAATCTTTCACTTGGATTGGAAAGAATTTGGAAGGATGTAAAATACGGAAGTTGTTTTATAGCCGTAGACGAAGGTCATTCCATACAATTTAAAGATATGAACGGAAAACAAATAGAGCTAAAATTAGATTCAGGAGTTATGAAATATATAAAAGAAAGTTCAGAGTTTGCGTTAAATGACTCACTTATTGCATTTGTGGAAAATGTGTATTTTATTGTTTCTAGTCAAAATACTTCTGTAACAATGTCAGTACTTGCCAAAATAAAATCGAAAGATTTTGAGGCTCCAATTAATTTACAAATATCAGTTGCGCCAATTAACGCGCCGTTTCCATCACAACCATGCGAATAATAAATCACAAAATTCACAAATCCCATCACATACCACCAACCACCAACTACCCATTTAATGGTCAAGTTTATTTAGTTACAGTTTTTGCGTTGATGATAACGGCAATCGTGTTTTTTGTTATGATAACTCCGATTACAGAGCAAGCAAAAGGAGCCGTGAGTATATCGGATTCAAGCAGGGCGTTAGGAATTGCTGAAAGCGGATTGGAAATAGAGCTTCTTCGCGCTATCGCTAATCAAATTCCAAAAGAAAATTTATCTGAGTTTAGATATTCATCAAGCACTTTTGAAAAACAAATTGCAATTACTGGAAAAGTTAGAAATATTGAAAGAACTTTATTTTTTGGGCAATGATAAAAAAAGACGCGAAAGAAAGAATTGAAAAGTTAAAAGAATTGATTAATGAATACCGTTATTCAAGGCATGTTTTGGATAAAGAATTGGTGTCAATAGAAATTGAAGATTCGTTAAAAAAAGAACTCTTTGATTTAGAGCAAGAATTTTCTGAATTTATAACTCCGGATTCTCCCACGCAAAGAGTTGGTGGTAAGCCGTTAAAAGAATTTAAAAAAGTCAAACATTCTACTCGGATGCTTTCGTTTAATGACGCATTTTCAATAGATGATTTAAAAAATTGGGAAACAAGAAATGAAAAATTGTATGACGGACCAGTTTCAGCTGAATATTTTTGCGAATTAAAAATTGACGGATTAGCCATTAAACTTGTTTATGAAAATGGAATTTTAATTACAGCGGCGACAAGAGGAGATGGTTCGGTTGGCGAAGATGTGACTCAAAATATAAAAACTATTGATGCTATTCCGTTGCGATTGCAAACTACAAAAATTAGCGCGCCAAAAATTTTGGAAGTGCGAGGCGAGGTGTTTATAAATAAATCCGATTTTGAGAAATTAAATCAAGAGAGAAAAAAAAGCAATGAATCAGCATTTGCTAATCCAAGAAATGCGGCGGCAGGTTCAATTAGGCAATTGGATTCAAAAATTACGGCAAAAAGAAAATTAGATTCATTTATTTATAATTTAGCGACTGATTGTGGACAAAAAACTCATAAAGAAGAACATATTATTTTAAAAAAATTAGGATTTAAAACAAATCCAAATGTAAAATTGTGTAAAAATTTGGAGGAAGTAAGAGAATTTAGAGATTATTGGGAAAAAAATCGTGATAAGTTGCTATTTGAAATTGATGGAGTTGTCGTTCAAATTAATAATAATGAAGATATTGAAAAATTGGGAGTTGTTGGGAAAGCGCCGAGAGGAGCAATAGCGTTTAAATTTGCTCCAAAAGAAGCGACAACAATTATTGAAAATATAAAAATTCAAATAGGAAGAACTGGCACATTGACTCCGGTTGCAGTTTTAAAACCGATTAAAATTGGCGGAGTTACAATTTCTCGCGCGTCTTTACATAATGAAGACGAGATAAAAAGATTAAATTTAAAAATTGGAGACACTGTTGCTGTTGGTCGGGCTGGAGATGTTATTCCTCAAATTTCAAAAGTGTTTATAGAATTACGAACAGGAAAAGAAAGAGAATTTAAATTTCCAAAAAATTGTCCGATTTGTAAAAGTTCTGTTTTAAAAACAGGCGCGCGCTATAAATGTTTAAATAAAAATTGCTTTGCTTTACAAAAAGAAAAAATATATCACTTTGTTTCAAAATCAGCTTTTGATATTGTTGGATTGGGTCCACAGCTCATTGATAAATTGATTGAAAACGGGTTAGTTCAAGATGTTGCGGATTTATTTTTGTTAAAAGTTGGTGATTTGAGTGGCATAGAAGGATTAGGAGATTTGTCTGAAAAAAATTTAATTACAAGCGTTGCAAAAAAGAAAAAAATTATATTACGCAGGTTTATTTATGCTTTGGGAATTTTACATATTGGAGAAGAAAACGCAAAAATTCTTAACGATTTTTTTCAAACAAGAACAGATGCGAATAGAATTTCAGTCCCTTCTGATTTATGGGGAATTGGTAATTCTGTTTCAAAAGAAAAATATGATGAGATTTTTGGATTTGGACCGCAAATTGTTAAAAGTGTTTGTGAATGGTTTCAGGATAAAACAAACGAAGAATTGTTAAAAAAATTAGATAATTCGGGAATAAAAATTGAAATAGAACATATCAAAGTTTCAATAATTACAGGAAAAACATTTTGTTTTACAGGCGAACTTGAAAAAATGCCCAGAGAAAAAGCGCAAGAATTAGTTAGTTCAATGGGCGGAATTTCAAAAGACACAATTACGAAGGATTTAGAATATTTGGTCGTCGGAGAAAATCCCGGTTCAAAATTAGAGAAGGCGAAACGATTAGGTGTTAAAATAATTAATGAGCAAGAATTTTGGGTATTAATTGAAAGATAAATAACGAGCAAATTCGCTCGCGAATACGCTAGTTTATTTTGTATGATTAGCAAGGAACAATTACGGCATCTATCAAATTTGGCGAAAATAGAGTTGAATGATAATGAATTGGAAAAATTGCAAAAAGATTTGAATGAAATTTTAGTGTATGTTGAGCAGGTTGAAACGATAGCGATAGACGATATTGAAGCTATGAGCTCTGGTCCTTTGCAAGAGATTTTATTGAGAGAGGATATTGTTCAAGATAAAGATATTGAAGTAATTAAACAAATCATCTCGGCATTTCCAGAAAAAGAAAACGGATATCTAAAAGTCCCGAAGATATTAAATAAATAGTTTATTTTGAGTAAAGTTTGTTTACGCTGAGCGTAAGCGATAATAGCTTGCTCCGAGCGTAAGTGAGGAGCCCTTGTAGCTTAATCGGAAGAGCAGTTCCGTCCTAAGGAAAAGGTTCTCCGTTCGAGTCGGAGCAGGGGCACATAGTATTTTTTAAGCCATGCTTTCATTTTTAGAGTTTATTGGGATAAGTTCAATAGCCGCGGCTGTTGTTTCTTTAATAACATATATTTTGAAGCAGCCGCAGATTTTAGGATTTCTTGTTTTGGGAGTGTTGATGAGCTCATTTTTTTTAACGCAAGTGCCAATAAATTTAATAGAGGACACATCCTTGCTTGGAATAGCGCTTTTACTTTTTTTGATTGGAACTGAACTTAATATATCAAAAATTAAAAAAATGGGGAGAGAATCTGCTGTTGTTGGAATTGGTCAAGTTTTAATCACAACAATTCTCGGTTTTTTAATTGCGTCAACGCTCGGTTTTGGCTTGACGGCATCGTTAATTCTGGCTCTTGCGTTTTCGTTTAGTTCTACGGTTATTGTTGTAAAATTGATTTCCGATAAAAACGATATAGATTCTCTTTACGGAAGATTGACGCTGGGAATTTTATTAATTCAAGATTTAATAGCGATTTTGCTCTTGATTTTATTGGAAGCGAAAAATTTTAATAATTTTATTTCGGCAATTGTATTTTTTTCTGGACTTTTTATTTTAGGATATTTGTTTTCGCCACGAATTTATAATTATTTCAGAAAAAGTTCAGAGGCGTTATTTTTTTTAAGTCTTGCGTGGGTTTTTGTATTTATTTTTTCAGCGAAATTTTTTAATTTAGGAGTTGAAATTCCGGCGCTTTTAGCTGGAATTAGCTTAGCGAGTGTTCCGCAGGTACTGGAAATTTCAAGACGCATGCGTCCATTAAGAGATTTATTTTTGATTTTTTTCTTTATTAGTCTTGGCTCTCGAATATTTTTTTCAACAGATGTAATTTTGCCAGTTGCGATTTTTTCAGCATTTGTGTTAATTGGAAAATTGTTGATAATTTATTTTATTTTGAAAATATTAGGATATCAGAACAGAGTCAGTTTTTTTACTGGAATTAATTTAGCCCAGATAAGCGAGTTCTCGCTGATTTTAGGAATTTTGTCGGCAAGACTCGGATATATTAATAAAAGCGAACTCGCAATTTTAGGATTGGTTGGACTTATAACCTTTTTTGCGTCTGCGTATCTAATTACATTTAGCAAAAAGATTTATAATTTTTTGAGAAAATTAAAAACGCAAAAAGAAATAGCTGATGAAAGTTTATATGAAAATCATATTGTACTTATAGGTTTTCATAGAATTGGATATATTTTGGCGAATAAATTTAAAAATGATAATTTGTTGATTATAGAATTTAATCCAGAGCTTATAAAAGCTTTGGAAAACGAAGGATTTAATTTTATTTACGGAGACATTGTAGATACGGATGTTGTTAAGCGCGCGAATATTGAAAAAGCAAAATTAGTTATTTCAACGGTGCCACTAGAAGAAGAAAATTTGTTTGTAATTTCAATGGCTAAATCGTATAAAGTTCCTGTAATTGTTACAGCTTTAAACTCAAAAGACGCGCTTGAATTTTATAAGGCAGGAGCGAACTATGTCATTATCCCCCACTTTCTTGGAGGGGAACATTCATCGGAATTTATCAAAAAATTCATAGAAAACCCACAAAATGAAGATATAAAAAATACGCACATAATTGAGATGGAAAAGACCATAAAATTGGGGCATTTTTAATCGAGCACCAATTGTAATATTGAAAAACTAGTGAAAAACGCGCATTATAATTGAAAAAATTTAGGATTGTAATTGTTATTGAAATTATTACAATTGGCGCTCGATTATCCACATTTTTAATACTTGCATTATTTTTGAATATGTTTTATAATAAATAGTATCATGAAGATAAAAGTATACGACGCTATGTCAGATATAGTATCTGATCTAACAGAACGGGAAAAAGATGTAATTTTGAGACGATTTGGTTTAGGACAAGAAAAGCAAACCCTTCAAGCAGTGGGCGATATTTATGGTTTGACAAGAGAAAGGGTAAGACAGATTCAAGATAAATCAATAGTTGATATAACCCCAAAATTAAGCAAGCATTCTTTTTTGGAAGAGCTTTCAAGAAACGCTCAAAAATCTCTTGGAAAAATAAAAATTAAACGAGAAAGAACGCTACTTGATGATCTAGGTAGAATGTATAATCTTTCAGGAGACGATATTAATTATTTAAGATTTTTTTTAATTCTTCATAAAAAACTTTCATACAATCCAGAAGATGATAATTTTCACGGGTACTGGGGTGATTCTACTCAAAGAACCAAAACAGCAAATCAAGTGCTAAAAAGGATTATAGCGATGCTTTCAAAAAGACCTAGTAAGCTTTGGACATCAAAGGAAATTTTTGAGATTATTGAAGATGAAATAAAGAAAGGTCTTGGTGTAAAAGGAGATGCCGATGAACTAAAAGATTTTATGAGAATATTGAAAGTGATTGGAAAAAATCCAAGAAATGAATTTGGACTTTTGAATCATCCACATATTTCTCCAACTTCATTAGACGATAAAGTTTATTTTGTTTTGGATAGTAAAAATGAACATATGCATTTTACTGAAATTTATGACGCCTTGCAAGAATTGTCTGAAATAGAAGATGAATTTATAAGTAAAAGATGGAAAAAAGATTATTCAAAGCAATCAATTCAAAATCTTTTGATTATGAATCCAGAATTTGTTTGGGCAGGAAGAGGAACATATGCTTTAAAAAAATGGGGAGTTGTAGAAGGAACAATTCAAGATATAATGGCGAATATTGTTAAAAAATATAAAGAAATTGACAGACAGAAATTGATGGAAGAATTAGCAAAAGAAAGAAGATTTTCAAAAATAACTTTTGAAGCGTATTTGAGAGATAAATCTCGTTTTTCTATAGCGCCTGACGGGACTATAAGGCTCGTAAAATAAAGTAAATCAATTATATTTTTAATTGTATTGTTGTATATTTATTGTATAAAAATTTTTAATTCTCTAATATAATTATCTTAATAGTCATTTTTGGACATTTAAATGTTTTATATATTAGATTTTTTTAGTTTTTTATTTGGAGCTATTTTTTCAATTTGGTGGATAATTTTACCGATTATGTTGGCGTGGTTCATTTGGGAAAAGAATTTAACAACAGTGAGAATGAATTTTCTTGGGAAATTGGAGTGGGTTTATATGGAAATTCATATTCCGCCAAATGTAACAAGAACCCCGAAAGCTATGGAAGAAGTTTTTAATGCTTTGCATGGTGTTCATAGAAAAGGCAATAAGTATATGAGATATGTAGGAGGATTTATACCGCCATACTATGTTTTTGAATTAATAGGCAATAATGGAAAATTAAGATTTGTTATAAGATGCTTGAAAGAACACAAAGAATTGGTTAAGACAAGAATTTATTCTCAATATCCAGAGGCAAAAGTTGAAGAGATTGAAGACCCATTAAAAGATTTACCCGAAAAAGTTCCAGAATCTACATATAATATTTTCGGAACAGAGTTGGGTCTCATAAAAGATTCAGCTTATCCAATAAGAACATATGAAGTTTGGGAAAAATTGCCAGAAGAACAAAGAATTGACCCTATTTCCGCGTTATCAGAAGGAGCAAGTCAACTCGGCGAAGATGAATGGGTAATAATTCAGATTTTTGGAATGCCTGTGCCGCCGGATTCAGCGGAATGGGGAGACGAATGGGGGACCAAAGGAAAAAAAATAGTTGATAAATTGGCTGGAAGAAAAGAAGAAGAAAAAGAAAGAAATCCATTTGAAATAATCGGAGAGTTTATAGTGAATTTAATTTTAGCGCCATTTAGAACTCCTCAATGGAAAGAAATCAAAAAAGAAGAAAGACAATATCCTACTCAAATGCAGTTTTTAACTCCCGGAGAAAAAGAGGTGCTGGAAGCTGTTGAAAAAAAATTATCAAAGCCGGGTTTTTGGGGTTGCGCAAGATTTGCTTATATTGCGAGAAAAGGCATATTTAGGGAAAAAATGCCGCAAAATGTAGGATTACTTTTTGGTTATATGAAAATTTTTAGCGCGCCCCATATGAACAGCTTAGTTAGAATCGCAGACAGCATGACATCAGTTGATTCCCCTGGTTATTTTATAAAAGAAAGAACATTTTTTAGAAAAAGATTTTTGTATTCATACATTAGGGGTCGGTGGAGAAGCGATTTCAAATTTCATGTTTTGACTTCTGATGAGATGGCAACTTTATTTCATATTCCTGTTGAAGTTGTTCCAGCCCCGGGTGTTGAAAGAAGAGTTGTTATTGAAAAAGCTCCGAGCGCGGATATTCCAACATTATAAAAATGTCAGATGTAACTCCAATTGGAACAATTCAGTTTAGGGAGAGAGAAATTAAATTTGGCGTGAAAAGAGATGACCGAAGGAGGCATATGTATGTTATTGGTAAAACTGGCTCTGGAAAAACAACTCTTTTGGAAAATTTGATAATCAATGATATTAAAACAAAAGAAGGGATTGGATATATGGACCCGCACGGAGATAGTGTTAAGAGAATTTTAAAATATATCCCAAAAGAGAGAATTCAGGATGTTATTTATTTTAATCCTGCTGACACAAATCATCCAATATCTTTTAACCCGCTTGAAGGAGTGTCTTGGGATTATAGGCATTTAGTCGCGTCAAGTATTTTATCTGTATTTAAAAAAATATGGATTGACGCATGGTCGGCAAGAATGGAATATATTTTAACCAATACTTTGTTGGCTCTTCTTGAATTTGGAAATTCTTCGTTATTAGATATAAACAGAATGCTCGGAGATGATGAATTCAGAAAAAACAGGGTCAAGAGATTAAGAGACCCGGTTATTAAAGCATTTTGGGAACAGGAATTCGCAAAATATCATTTGAATTTTAGAATTGAGGCAATTGCTCCGATTCAAAATAAAGTAGGTCAGTTTATTGCGAATCCATTAATAAGAAACATAATCGGTCAGGAAAAATCAAGCCTTGATTTGAGAAAAGTTATGGATGAAAAGAAAATTTTTCTTGCGAATCTTTCAAAAGGCTTACTCGGAGAAGAAAGCTCTATGCTTTTGGGCGGACTTTTAATTACAACATTTCAGCTTGCGGCAATGTCAAGAGTGGATGTTGAAGAAGAAGAAAGAAAAGATTTTTATCTGTATATTGATGAGTTTCAAAATTTTTCAACAGAATCATTTGTTGGAATTCTTTCAGAAGCCAGAAAATATCGTTTAAATCTGATATTAGCGCACCAATACTTAGACCAAGTTATAGAAGAAATTATGAATTCTGTTTTTGGAAATGTCGGAACTTTCATAGTTTTCAAAACAGGCTCTATTGACGCCGAAAGATTTGAAAAAGAATACGGAGATGTGTATATTGACGAATTTGTTAATTTGCCAAAATATTACGCATATGTTAAGTTATTGGTTGATGGAATTACATCGCGACCATTTTTAGCTATTACATACCCAAATCCTACAATTCCAGAACAAACTTTTGAAAATGAAATAGTAAAATATTCCAGATTAAAATATGGAGAAAATATTGATGTCATTGAAACAAGAATCGCGTCGCATTATAGCAAAGATATTCCAGACAGAGAAAGAATTGTTATGTATTGTGAAAATTGTCACCAAGAATTTGCGACAAACAAAAATAATCCTTCCAAAGTTTGTCAAGATTGTCAGAGTTTTAAAAAAGATACAGGGTTATCTTTGAAAAATATTGCCGAAGATACTTTTATTGAACCAATGAAAAAAGAAAGAAAACCGAAAGAAGAAATTGACCAATTAAAATCTCTAATCAAAAAACTTCAAAAAGACGACTAATTTTTTATTTATTTTAAAAACCGCGTATTTTATGGTATAATTATATAGATGCTTTTTAAAAAGAAAGAAAAAATTCCTGAATTTTTTAAACCTATTTTATGGTCATATAATTTTGATGATATAAATCCTCGCAAAGACAAAAAGGCGATCATATTAAATAGTATAAATTATGGCGGTTTAAATCATTGGCGTTGGATAATGAAATATTATGGTAAAAAGGAAATTAAAAAAAATTTATTAAAAATTCATACAACAGAAATAAGACCAAGAGCGTTAAATTTGGCATCAATAATTTTTGGTGTTAAAAATTTTAACTATGCACCAAGAGGTACTAAGCGATAAGCAAAAAATAATCTTCTCAAAACTAAATAATTTTAACGATTTTTATCTTGCTGGCGGCACCGCATTAGCCTTGGAAATAGGTCATAGAATATCTGTTGATTTTGATTTATTTTCAGAAGAATCAATATCAGAAAAATTATTAACAAAAGTTAAAAATGTTTTTTCGGGAGAAAATGTTTCTATATCAGTTAATAATTTCGATGAGCTTACTATTTTTATAGATGGGGTTAAAGTCACTTTTTTAAAGTACCCATTCCCTGTTTTATTTGATTTTATCGATTTTGACGGGGTTAAATTGTTGAATACAAAAGAAATTGCATCTACAAAAGCGTACACTATCGGCAGAAGGGGAAGTTATAAGGATTATGTAGATTTGTATTTTATATTGTATGAAAACCATATTTTTTTAAATGAAATTTTGGAAATATCTGAAAAAAAATTCAAAAACGAATTTAATGGACGCTTATTTTTAGAGCAACTTGTTTATTTAGACGATATTGAGGATTTAGATGTAATTTTTTTGAAAAATAAAATAGACAAAAAAACCATAATAGAATTTTTTGTTAATGAAATCAAAAAAGTTAAAATATAAAAATTTTTAATTAAAAAAAGAAAGAAAACCGAAAGAAGAAATTGACCAATTAAAATCTCTAATCAAAAAACTTCAAAAAGACGACTAAGGCGTAGTTATTTAATTAATTTTGGCTACATTTTTGAGAAGTCTAAAAATATGGTAAAATTAGAGTATTAGGGGCAATTCCGAAAGGGTTGTCTTTAATGTTTTGATTTTTCAAAAAAATAATCATGAAAGCATCGCAAATTAAACAAGGAACAGTCGTTGAATTTGAAGGAAAATATTTTAAAGTGTTGAAAGCAAGTCATTCACATATTGGCAGAGGCAAGGCAAATGTTGAAATGCAGATGAAAAATATTTTGACAGGACAAAATTTAACAAGAGGATTTAAGGCTGACGAAGATGTAGGAGATATTGAAATTGAAAAAAAACAATTAGAATTCGCTTATAAAAAAAATAACGAGCTATATTTTTTTACTGATGCAAATGATGGGAAAAAAGATAAGTTAACTCTGAATGATACATTAGGAGAGCATTCTTTATTTTTAAAAAAGGGGATTAAAGTTGTCGGGATTTTTATTGACGACGAGTTTTTATCAGTTGAACTTCCTGTAAAAGAAACATATAAAGTTGTTTCCGCTCCGCCAAATATCAGGGGGAATACGGCTCAAGGCGGAGGCAAGGTTATTGAAATTGATTCAGGAGCTACATTATCAGTTCCGTTTTTTGTAAAAGAAGGTGATGAGATTGTTGTGAATATTGAAACAGGAGAATATGTCAGCAGAGCAAATTTTTAATATCAAATGCCGAAAACTTGATTTTCGGCGATGAAAATAATTCTTTATTTTTATCTTTTTAATTTGTAATTAAAATTCTAAGTATAAAAAAATAAAAAAACCGTACAACAAATTGTTGAACGGTTTACATTCCCTCTTCGTTTTCATAACTATAGTATTCATAATCAGGGTATTCTTCATCTATATCTGTGCTTTCGTCAAATATTGCTTCTAATGCATCAGTTTTCCATATTTCCCAATTGTCATATTTTGCGCCTCGAAGATCGGCGCAATAGAATCTTGTTTCACCATCAAATCTAGCGTCCCTTATATCTGAATTACGAAGTTGTGCTTCCTCAAGGTTTGTTCCTTCCAGTCGCGTCCCGGAAAAATCAATTCCTACAAGATATTCTCTGATTAAATATGCTCCCCGAAGGTCGGGTATAATTCCTGGATGCTCTTTTCGCCATATATTCCACTCTTGCACTCCTCTAATCAGAATCTTCAGGTGCTCGGGATTAGCCACTTTAAATCACTCCTTTCTGATAGGTGTACTAATTCAATTATATTGCAAAATAATTTTTCCTGTCAAATTGCTAAAATTATGGTATACTTTAACAACAATATATTTTTTACTAATTCTTTTTGAATTTTGCATTTTCATTTTGCATTTTGATATTTGCATCTTGAATTTTTATAATGATTGACGAAATAAAAAACAAAATTGATATAGTTGATTTTGTAAGCTCTTATATTATTCTAAAAGGTTCTGGAAATTATTACAAAGGTTTATGCCCGTTTCACAACGAAAAAACCCCGTCTTTTTTTGTTTCACCTGAAAAGCAAATTTTTAAATGTTTTGGTTGCAATGAGTGGGGTTCGGTGATTGATTTTTTTATGAAAATGGAAAATGTTGATTTTAAGGAAGCTCTTCGAACGCTCGCTGAAAGAGCTGGAATAGAAATAAAAGAATTTTCAGGAGCTATTGCGAAAGAAAGAAATATTATTTTGGAAATGAATAGAGTTGCCCTGAGATTTTTCAGAAATCAGTTGAAAGAAAATAAATCAGCGCTTGAATATTTGATTAACCGAGGATTATCTAAGGATATGATTGATTATTTTGAATTGGGATACGCGCCAACGCAAAACGAACTTCGGGATTATTTATTTGCTTTGGGTTATTCTCTTCGCGATATGCAGTTTGCCGGATTATTAACATATGGGAAAGAAGATAGATTTCAGCAAAGAATTGTGTATCCTTTTGTTGACCATTATGGAAAAATTATCGGATTCACTGGTAGAATATATCCTGATAAAAATGATGTTGCAAAATATTTGAATACTCCCGAAACCCAACTTTTTAAAAAATCACAATTTTTATATGGTTTGTATTATGCAATCCCGCATATAAAAAGCGAGAAGCAAGTTATTGTGGTTGAGGGACAAATGGATTTTTTGGCTTGTTGGCAAAATGGAATTAAAAATGTTGTTGCGATTTCAGGGATAGCGTTCACAGATGAGCAATTAAAAATTTTAAAAAGATATACAAAAAAAATTGTTTTTGCGCTTGATGAAGATGAGGCGGGGTTAATAGCAACATTAAAATCAACACCTCTTGCTCTCAAATCAGGTTTTGAAATTGAAAAATTAATTTTTTCACACGGCAAAGATTTAGATGAATTTTTGTCGTCCATTAAAGATGTCTCCGAGTATAAATTAAAAACTTCGTCTTTGATAGAATATCTTTTTGATTATGGATTGAAAAACTTTGATTTAAAATCAGCGAATGGTAAAAGAAAATTTTTAGAATTATTATTGCCACAAATTAAGCAGATGGATTTGGTTCAAGTAAGTTATTGGATTTCTAAAATAGTTAAAATAACAGACATTAACGAGGGATTGCTTTATAAAGAACTTGAAAAAATACAATTAGTGTCGCAAGCCAGAAATGTAAATGAAAAAATTGACAATAGTTATAAGTCAAAAATTACACAAGGAACTGACGATAAATTTTTTGGCGTTATTGAAAAATTACTTGCTGTAATATTGGCGCTTAAAAAAATTGAGTTATTCGATGATTTAAAAGAATATTTGAATGAAAAAAGCGAATTAGTAGAAAAAATTAAAAATAATGTTATTGATGAGGAAGTGGAAATTTTAAGATTAAGAGCTTCATATGAAGAGGAAATTAATCAAAATCTTGAAGATGAGCTCAGATTCCTAGTAAAAGAGCTAAAAAAAGAGTATTTTAAAAGGAAAATTTATGCGTTAAAATATGAGTTGAATATTAAAAACGATAATGAAGCTGGCAAAATTTTAGAAACAGTCAGGGAGTATACTTCATTATTAAAAGAATTATAGATGCCAAAGAAAAATTTACATTCAAAGCAGACCAAATTAAAGATAGTAAAAGCAAAGACAAAAATTGTAAGCAAGGGAAAGAAGCTGGTTGGTGCCAAAAAAACAAAAAGCGCTGTGAATAAATCAAAAATTACTAAGAAAGGAAAAAAGTTTGATGTTGTGGAGGCAAAAATTCAAGAGTTAGTTCACAGAGGCAAAGTGAGAGGATTTGTAACAGAAGCTGAAATTTTACATTATTTTTCAAACATTGAACAGAACATAGAACTTTTGGAGAAAATAGCGGAAAGACTTGAAATTGCCGGAATTGAACTTAAAAGCAGCGGCGAACTTTGGAATATGAGCGAAGAAGTGTCAGATTCTGGAAAACCGGTAAAATTTAAAATCGGAAATTTAAAAGAGTTTCCGGATAATATTCAAAAATATCTTTTGGAAATTGGCAAATATCCATTGTTGAAAAAAGAAGAAGAAAGAGAGATTGCAAAAAGATCCACTGAGGGAAATATGGAGGCTAGAGAAAGGTTAATAAAATCAAATTTGCGACTTGTTGTAAGTATCGCAAAAAGATATTATGCAAAATCAAAGCATCTAAGTTTTTTGGATTTGATTCAAGAAGGTAATACTGGTTTGGCAAAAGCAGTGGACAGATTTGATTACAAAAGAGGATTTAAATTTTCAACTTACGCAACTTGGTGGATAAGACAAGCGATAACCCGCGCAATGGCAGATTATGCGAGAACTGTAAGGTTGCCTGTTCATATTATTGAAGAACTTTACAGAATGAATAAAGTTAGGAAGTTGTTGAGCGAAAAACTTGGGCGAGATCCATCCCCAGAAGAACTTGCGGCTGAATCTGGAATTGCTATTAAAAAAGTTCAAAAACTTTTGAAATTGACGCAAGATGTTACTTCTCTTGAAACACCTATTGGCGAGGGAGATACAATGCTTGAAGAAATTATAAAAGATGAAGACCAAATTGGACCTGAAAAAGAGGCAAGCTTAGTGATTTTGCGTGAAAAATTGAAGCTAATTATTGAAGATTTACCTGAAAGAGAAAGGCAAATAATAAGATTGAGATATGGGTTGGAAGATGGGATTATGCACACACTTGGCGATGTTGGAATTATATTTGGAATAACAAGAGAAAGAGTAAGGCAGTTGGAAATAAAAGCGTTAAGCAGACTAAAAAATCATTATATGATTCAGAAGTTGCAGGAGTGAATTCGTGAGTATATTCTCCTCGGTCACCGCAGTCCCCGCCCTCCCCAGCGGAGCGGGTCTGCTCATCTCTCACCCCGCCGACCGAGCTGAAAATTTGAAAAGATGCCGAAAACAATTTATTGTTTTCGGCGCTGAAAATTTAGTTTCCAGCTTTACAACTCGGACCAATCTCGGCGGGGCTACGAGGCGTGCCCTCGGAGAATTTATTCGCTACTAAAAAATTAAAGAGGATAGAGCTTCTTTGTAAGACTTTTGAATAGCTTTTTTATTCGCATAAAATACAAATATACTTATTTATGAACATATAGGAATAAAAATAGGTTAAAATAAAAACAATGGCTAATCAAAAATTTCAAAACAGAACTTTATTTTTTGGAGACAATCTTGAGGTTTTAAGAAAGAAAATTCCAGATGAGAGCTTCGACTTAATTTATTTAGACCCGCCTTTTAATTCAAATAGGGATTACAATGTGCTTTTTAAGGAAGGGAAAGTTGACAGTCCCGCGCAAATTGTAGCATTTGAAGATAGCTGGCATTGGACAGAAGAGGCGGATAAAATTTTCAATGAACTGGTTGGAGTAAAAAAATCAGAAACAGAAATTAATGAAACAATCTCTAATTTGATGCTTGCATTGGAAAGATTGATTGGCAAAAACGATGTTTTGGCGTATTTGGTAATGATGACCATTCGTTTAATTGAATTAAAACGAATTCTTAAAAATACAGGAAGCATTTATTTGCATTGTGATCCAACAGCAAGTCATTATTTAAAAATTGTAATGGATGCGGTGTTTGGAAAGAAAAATTTTAGAAATGAAATTATATGGCATTATAAAAGATGGACTGCTGCATCTAATCGTTTTCAGCGAATGCACGATATAATATTTTGGTATACAAAGACTGATAAATATATCTTTACTAAACCGCTACAGCCTTATTCTAATCCAGAATGGGTAGAAGATACTGTTAGGGGTATTGTTAAGGGGAAATTAGTTCGTTTAAAGAATGAAGCAGGAGAATATATTAAAAGACAAAAAGAAAATCTTGGGGTTTTAATGCATGATGTTTGGGAAGATATAAATTTTATTCCACCAACATCCAAAGAACGACTTGGTTATGCCACTCAAAAACCAGAAGCACTATTAGAACGAATAATCAAGGCGTCTTCTAATGAAGGCGATTGGATTTTGGACCCATTTTGCGGTTGCGGAACAACAGTTGCAGTTTCTGAAAAATTAAATCGTAAATGGGTTGGAATTGATATAACCACATTGGCAATAAATTTAATAAAACATCGTATTAACGCGCAATTTAGAGATAAACAATTCAAAATTTTAGTTGATGGATTGCCAAAAGATATATCAGGAGCAAAAGCGTTATTTAAAAAAGATCCGTTTGAATTTGAATACTGGGCATTAGATTTAGTTAGCGCTATGCCGTCTCAAAGTAAAACAAAAGAAAAAATGCGCGGAGCTGATAAGGGAATCGATGGAATTATTTCTTTTGTAAAAGGTTCTAATAATGGTGATTTTACATATGGCAGAATTGTTGTTCAGGTGAAAGGCGGCGGCGTTCAAAGAAAAGATATTGCAACATTAAAGGGCGATATTGAAAGAGAAAAAGCCGATGGCGGATTATTTATAACATTAGAAGAACCGACCAAACCAATGATTGAAGAGGCGGTAAAATCCGGGAAATTTAAAATTCCGCTTATCGCTACAGAATTTCCAAAAATTCAAATTTTAACTATAAAGGATTTATTAAGCGGCAAAAAAATAATTTTACCGTTGGGAGCGGAACCGTACTACAAAAAAGCGAAAAAAGTTGAAATTTATAATTTCAAACCTAATAATCATTTTACATTTTAATTAATGCTGGAAAATAAATTTTCAATGCCCCACGATTTTTATAATTTAAATTTATTGTATGCTTTATAGAAAATATCGTCCGAAAAATTTTGGCGAAGTGATTGGACAAGATATTATTATTAAAATTTTAAAAAATTTTTTAAAAAACGAAGCCCAAATTCCACAAGGATATTTATTTACGGGTCAAAGAGGAACTGGAAAAACAACAACAGCGAGAATTTTTGCGAAAGCTTTGAATTGCTCTGATTTTAAGGATGAACCCTGCGATAAATGTAATATTTGCGAGTTAATAAATAAGGGTCATTTTTTAGATTTAGTTGAAATTGATGGCGCTTCAAATAATAGTGTTGATGATATAAGAAATTTAAAAGAGCACATTGGATTTAAGCCAATGCAAGGAAAATATAAAATTTTTATTATTGATGAAGCCCATATGTTATCTCTTTCTGCTTTCAACGCGTTTTTAAAAACTCTTGAAGAACCCCCCCGCGGAGTTATTTTTGTTATGGCAACAACCGAGCCTGAAAAAATTCCAGCAACAATTTTATCAAGAGTTCAGAGGTTTGATTTTAGAAGAGCTACCGTAAAAGATATAGTCAAAACATTAAAACAAATTGCTGAAAATGAAAAAATTAAAATTGATGATTTGGCGCTTTATCTAATTGCGGAAGAGTCGCACGGTTCGTTTAGGGATGCTGAAGTCATTTTTGAAAAACTTGCGCTTTATGAAAATAATTCAGGCAAAATTACAGAAGAATTGGTTGAAGAATTTTTAGGCAAGTTAAGTAATGGGAAAATTTTAGAGTTTTTGGACTTAGTGTTTGAAAAAAATATAGAAAAAAGTCTAGATTTTATCAGGGAAATTTATCATCAGGGCTTCGATATTATCATTTTTAATCGCAGTATCGTTAGGTTTTTGCGCGAGCTTTTGATTTTGAAAATTCATCCAAATTGGAAAGCGCAACTCGAAAGGGTTTATCCGGAAGAAATTTTGGAAAAAATGATTAATATAGCGGGAAAAATTTCAATTGAAAATCTTAAAAAATCTTTAAAAACATTTTATGAAGCTGACAATCTTTTAAAAAGAGAACCTCCGATTTTGACTTTACCAATAGAAATGGCGATAGTTGAATTGACGGTATAATCGCAAATAATTTACCCTCAGCCACCGGTTGTCGTCTCGCTCCAGTGGCGAGCCGCAACCTCTTGTCTCGGTCATTCTGTCGAGCCGACTTATTGAATTATGATTTACGGCTCGAACCAAGCCAGAAGCCGGAAACTGATTTTTCGGCGTCGAAAATGACAAACCATTTTCGGCATGACCTCCGACAATGCCGAAAAGCCAAAAAAATTTTTTGACTTTTCGGCGATGAAAATCAGGTTTTCATCTGGCTTCGGACAAATTATTTGCGATTATACAAATTTTTTTAGAAATAATTGTATAATTATATGTAGATAATTGCGGAGTGGTGAAATAGGTATCACGAAGGACTTTGAATCCTTTATTCTAGGTTCGAGCCCTAGCTCCGCAGATTTTTTATAAAAATTATTTTACAAACTACACCTTTTTAGGCGATTGTCAGTAATGGTTTAGTAAATTATTTTTTAATTGTTTTGTGTTATCCACAAATGCGTTTATTTTTTTAACAACATTAGCATATAATATTATTAAGATACACATTCTCATTTAGAAAAAACACCGAATTTTATTTGTTAAATTTGGAAGCGAACATAGATTGCTGTTTCAATTATTGACTGCCAAAAAATGATACATCATTTTTTGGCGCTGAAAACCGCGATAGAACTTTTTAGAAGTTTTCAGCTTTTATATCAAAAACAAAAAAAATGTGGCAATTGAAGTCGGTTGCCATAAAACACAAAATCAAAAAATTTAAAAATGGATATTCTCTTTTGGAGAGGAACCAATCGTTCTGGTGTTTTTCAATCTTTAGTCGTCGTATTAGCACTCTTAATTTTATTTTTGGTATTATTGCCCAAAATATACGCAAAAACAAATAGTAATTATCCTGTTGTATCGGGTTCTGATGTAAGCGGAGGCGGAACAGGCGCTTCTTTTACTATCGCTGATATAGATGAATTGAATACTAGTGGTTCACCTCTTATAGAGAGCAAAAATAATTGGCCAAGTAGTAATCAATATGATGAATCGCGCTATTTAGAATTTGTTTTTTCTCCAAATATTCCTTCTTCTGCAATAATAAAAAATGTTTCTATTATTAATATTTATCAGCAAATCGACAAAGAAGGAGCAAAATTATCAAAAGCAAAATTAGAAATATTTAGCGGCAACACTCTTGTTAAAAGCAAGGAAATTTCTGTTGATGCAAATCAAAGCAAATTTGATGTATTAGAATTAAATACACCCGCATTAATCAATGGTTTAAAAATAAAATTTTTAGCGTATTCTGACGGCGTTTTAATAAAAACAAATTATGATTTTATTGGAGTAACCGTTGAATATCAGCTACCACTAGTTGTTAAAGATAAATCAATAACAACCAATGAAGATGTGGCTACAACTACAATACTGACAATAACTGACCCGGAAATGAAACGCGATGGTTCAATAATTTATTCTACAACAACAAATCCATCAAACGGAATAATAACTCTCTCTGGCAACAAAATCACATACACGCCAAATAAAAATTACAATGGCACAGATTCATTAAAATTTAAAGCAAACGATGGTTCAATAGACAGCAACGAAGCAACAATATCAATAACAATTAGCCCAGTAAATAATGCGCCAATATTACAAAATATAACCAGCACATCCACAAACGAACTCACGGAATTCAAATTCACAGCATCGTCAACAGACCCTGACGGAGACGCCATAACATACTCATTAACTCCAACGACAACAGGCGCGGTAATAAACGCAAACACAGGCGAATTCAAATGGACGCCAACCGAAGAACAAGGTCCAAGCACACACACATTCACAATCACAGTAAAAGACACATCAAACGCAACAACATCTCAATCATTCACAATCACAGTCAACGAAGTAAATTCTGCCCCAACTGTGCCAAATATAACCCTTGTAACTGATAAAAATATATCAACTACAACAACATTATTAGCAACAGATTCAGACATACCGGCAAACACAATAAAATTCGCAACGACATCAAACCCATCAAACGGCACAGCAACTATATCTAATAACAAATTAACTTACACGCCAAACTTTAACTTCATAGGAACAGATATAATCACATACAAAGCAAACGATGGAGCAACAAGCTCAAATATCGCAACGATAACCGTAACTGTGAACCAGAAGAATAACTCACCGGTATTACAAAATATAACCAGCACATCCACAAACGAACTCACGGAATTCAAATTCACAGCATCGTCAACAGACCCTGACGGAGACGCCATAACATACTCATTAACTCCAACGACAACAGGCGCGGTAATAAACGCAAACACAGGCGAATTCAAATGGACGCCAACCGAAGAACAAGGTCCAAGCACACACACATTCACAATCACAGTAAAAGACACATCAAACGCAACAACATCTCAATCATTCACAATCACAGTCAACGAAGTAAATTCTGCCCCAACTGTGCCAAATATAACCCTTGTAACTGATAAAAATATATCAACTACAACAACATTATTAGCAACAGATTCAGACATACCGGCAAACACAATAAAATTCGCAACGACATCAAACCCATCAAACGGCACAGCAACTATATCTAATAACAAATTAACTTACACGCCAAACTTTAACTTCATAGGAACAGATATAATCACATACAAAGCAAACGATGGAGCAACAAGCTCAAATATCGCAACGATAACCGTAACTGTGAACCAGAAGAATGTACCTCCTATAGCGCAAAATATAAACGCTACCACAAGCGAAGAAACATTTGTGGCAATAATACTTAAAGCAACTGATTCAGATGTGCCAGCAGATATATTAACCTACTCACTAACTTCAAATCCATCGCACGGCATATTATCTTTAAATAATTCAACTACAATTTATACTCCAGAAATAAATTATTATGGAACTGATTCATTTACTTATAAAGCAAATGATGGAACAGGGGATTCTAATATCGCAACAGTAACAATTACAATAAGTAATATTAATGATGCGCCGACAACAAATAATAAATCTGTAAACGCAACAGTTGATAATTCTATTATTATAGCAGTACCTGTTTCTGATCCTGACCCAAATAACACATTCACGACTTCCGTAGTAAATTCTCCTTCTTTGGGTTCAATTACAGCTATAAATGGGTTGAATATAACTTATAAGCCAACAGGACCAGTTGGAACAGATACATTTACATTCAAAGTTAATGACGGAGAATTTGATAGCAATATTGCAACGACAACGGTAACCTTAACGCACGGAGCTACAACTCAAATTATAATTTCAGCTACTCCAACTATATTAGATGTCGGAAGTTCTAGCGTAATAATGGTTTCAGTTCGTGATAAATTTAATAACATCGTTTCAAGCGATAATTCATCACAAATTGAACTTCGAGCTGAAGCTGACCGCGCTGATAGAGAAGTTATAATGGATCCTTCATTGCTCACACTTTCAAATGGTATTGCGACAACAACAATAACAAAAAATTCATCAGGAGATGTAAAAATAACAGCCGTAAAAGAAGGGTTCAAAAAAGTTCAAACAACAGTGTCATTTATAAAATTTAAAATAAAAAATATTAATCAAACAAAAATACACGCAAAAGGAGATGATACATATAAAAATGGGTGGCAATGGATTTTAGACATTACAGCTCCATTAAACGAAACGGGCTTATCTATGAAATTCAGTGATTGGTTTAATGGCACATCAATTATTCCTATAAGCAGTAATATGCAATTTTATTCTGCGCAATCGTCAAACGCATTTGATGAAAATACCTCTATCGGCATATCATCTCCTAACACATATAGTAATATTATGATTCTTAATAAAGACATTGATCCGGCAACCATAGGAAGACAAATACAAATTTATGTTAACGCTAAAATTCCAAAAGATAAAAAAGAATTAAGCGGAGAATTTTCTATTTTATATAAAATATTAACCGAAGAATTTTCAGTATTGAAAACATTATTGGAATGATAAGTGATAAGTTTTTGTTAATTATGTTTTTGTTTGGGGCATATATTTTGTATGGTTTTATATTTTTCGCGCGCGCTGAAGTAAATAATTTATCAGAACCAACAAGTGGAGTTTTTAAGGCTATTTTAATGGCAGAACCTAGTGTAAATCCAGAAGCAGGCGTTTATAGCTCAGCTCAAACTGCGACTTTTTTTCTTCCAAGCGGAGCCGAGAGAATAAAATATACAACAAACGGCACAGACCCAAGTTGCTCTAATGAAGAAAATATTTATACAAATCCAGTTCCTATAAGTTCATCATTAACAATTAAGGCGGTTTCTTGTTATCCAGAAAATTATTCTTCGTCAATCGCGTCTTTTGTTTATACTATTAATATACCATCATCGGGCGGAGGTGGAGGAGGTGGTTATTATATTTATTCACCTACTCCGGTGGCGACAACAACACAAACATCGTCATCAGCAACAACAAGCTTATCGACTGATATAAACAAAGATAGCAAAATTGATATTTTGGATTTTAATTTATTGATGGTAAATTGGGGAAATATAAATTCAGGGAATGTTGCTGATGTAAATAAAGATAACAAAGTCGATTTATTGGACTTCAATATGCTTATGGTCTATTGGGCACAATAATATTAAGTATCAAAATAATGAAAAAAATAATAATATTATCAGTATCAGTAATAATCTTTTTAATAGTAATTTCTCCGTTGTATGCATCTTCTGTTTTTTTTTCGCCAAATATTATTTCGTTTCAAGAAAATAAAAATTTTAATGTAAATATTTCAATTGACCCGCAAAATATAAAAAATTACACGGTTAAATTAGAATTAAAATATCCAGCAGATTTGATTGAAGTTAAATCATTTACTATCGGAAATAATTGGATGCCGTTGATTCAATCTGGGTATGACGCAATAGATAATATGAATGGGGTGTTAATAAAAACAGGCGGTTATCCCGGCGGATTATCTAAATCTGCGTTGTTTGGAACAATTTTATTTCATGCTAAAAAATCTGGGAATGGAATGATTCAAATTGGCGATAACTCGGCTTCACTTGACGCAAATAATCAAAATGTTTTAACAGGAACTCCGCAAATAGGGGTAAATATTTTTTCAATAACCAAAAATGTTGAGCAAACTACAGAAGAAGAACAAGTTCGGCCTGACCAAGCTCAGGTTAATATAGATATATCCGGAGATGAATTTTTTCCAGAAACATCAGAAACATCAGAAAAACCAATAACTAAAAAAATAGATGAAGAAATAGCAACAACTACAACTCAATCTTTTAATCCAAAACCTTCGCAAAATAGTCTTTTGGCTTTTGCTGAAAAAATATTTAATACAAAAATAATTATTCCAATATACGCAATAATTTTTATAGTGATTGTTTTGTTTATCGTAATAAATATTAGAAAAAAGCAAAAACACAACAAAGAACAAAGAACAAAGAACTTAGAACTTAGAATTTGAATTTGGAATAAGTAATTCAAGGTTCCATGCTCTATATCCCGTGTTCTAAATTTTATGGTTTTTAATTTTTAAGCATCGCTAAAAAATGAAAAATAAAATGAAAGATAAAGTTTGGTGTATATCTATAAAAAATGGAGAATTTATAAAGTCTATATGCGAGTAGTGGAATTAGGATAATCCACAAATATATGTATATTTTTTGGTTTTGTCGTTATAATATTTATAATTATGGGCAAAAAGCTCTTTATGCGCTTAAATTCTATTTCAAAATTCACACTTTTTTTGTTGGTGATTTTTTTAATCCCTACTTTTTTTGTTTTTGCTTCTGATACTGACGGAACAATTGATAATACAAATAAATACGCTTGGGGCAGTAAAATTGGCTGGGTGAATTTTGGAAACTCTAATGGAAATATACATATCACAGATTCTCAATTAACTGGTTATGCATGGAGTTCAAATTATGGGTGGATTAATTTAAATCCTTCGCAAAGCGGCGTGAGAAACAATAATAACGGAAATCTTTCTGAAAATGCTTGGGCGCAGAATTTAGGATGGATAGATTTTTCAAATGTAATAATTAATTCTTCCGGTCAATTTACAGGATATGCGTCAGGAACTGTTTCTGGCGTTATTAATTTTGATTGTTCAAATTGTGCCGTTTCAACAGATTGGCGACCATTAAGCGCAAGACCTTCTGCTGATACTGGGGCAGGAGGTGCTGGTGTGGTTTCAAGCGCTTATAAATATCCGGCGCCACCGTTCAGTATTTTAGTAAATAATGATGATGAATATTCTGTGAGCAATAAAGTAAATCTTAAATTGTTCGCTGGGGTTGATGTTGAAAAAATCGCGATTTCAAATTATCTCGATTTTCGAGGAGCTATTCAAGAACCATATGTGTTAAATAAGGAATGGGATTTATGCACGGGTCGTCCGATTCAAACAGAATGCCCAAATGAAAAAACAACCTATTCTGTTTATGTGAAATTTTATACAAGATGGGGGAGAGAATCCGAAGTTTTTTCTGACAAAATTATTTTTACAAAAGAGATTGTAAAAAAACCAATAATACAACAAATAACTGAAAAAATCACTAAACCAATCACGAAGAAAGTTTATGAAAAAATTCCTGAAATATTAAAACCATTTATACCTGAATTCTTAAAACCAAAGCCACCAGTAGTTTTGAAGCCCATTGAAGAGGTTGTTTTTAAAATAGCTCCTATTGCTATGAGGGGTAGATGGACTCTTGTTGACCCAAAAGCGTTAGAAAGACTTGTTTTCGCGCCATTGCCAAGAGAGTTAAGAGCTTTGACGCAAAAAGTACCGAGCTTATACAAAACTTTTTCTGAAGTTGGAGTCACAAGATTTTCTGAGCTTGAAAAAATAAAAACCGCAAAACTTATTTTGCCGGGACTTACACAAAATCTTGGATTGCCGACAGTTAGAGTTGAAGCAGGGAAGATTGCAATTCCAGAAGGAATTCCGGTTGCAAAATTATCACAAGACCTTAAAAATAAAATACCAACCGAATATATTTTTGTAAAAACAGGAGGCGAGTTGATTGATTTTAATACAGTGTTAACACTTAATGAAAAAGGAAAGCCTCAGCAAAAAATCGTTACTATCGTGGGTAAGCCGCTACAATTAGTTGTAAAACCAGACCAACCAGTTAAATCTGTAAAAGGATATGTTATTTTTAAGTCCAGAAAATTAGAACCTGTTTCTTTTCGCATTCCATTTAAGGCTTTAAATAATTCGGCGCTTTTTGCAAACCCAATTTTTATTGGACCATTTGATAAATCAGTTGAAGTTGAGGAAAAACTTGTTTTAATGGAATTTGAATATACAGACCCTGACGGAGATGGAATTTATACCGCAGAAATTCCAGCGCCACTGGTTGAAGGCGAATATGAAATCATTACTGTTATGGATTATGAAGACCCGTCGCTTGGAATGAAAGAAATTAAACTAATAACTGTTGTTGACCCAGAGGGCTATATATATGAAAAAGATGGAAATAAGGAAACCCGTATTCCTGGCGCTATTGCTTATATCTATTGGTTGAATCAAGAAACAAAACAATATGAATTATGGAATGCATCAAATTATCAACAAGAAAATCCACAAACAACAGATGTGAGAGGTGTATATTCATTTATAGTTCCTGAGGGTTTTTATTATTTAAAGGTCGAAGCTCCCGGGTACATGTCATATGACGGCAAACCATTTGAAGTAAAAGAAGGAAGCGGAGTGCATATTAATATTGAAATGAAGACTAAGTATTGGTTTGTAAAAGTTGTTGATTGGAAATCATTGCTGTTAATTGTAATTATTATGATGTTGCTTTATAATTTTTACCGAGATAGGGTTAGGGAGAGGAAATTAATAAATGATAAAAAATAACATAATGCTGAAATTTCCATTCCATAATTTAATTAAATGGTGGAATTTTAGCGTGAAGCGTTTCAAATCGCTAAGAGCTTCACTATCAAAAAATAATGACTAGACAAGAGGTATTAATAGTAATTTTTATTTTAATTTTAATAGTTGGCAATATTTTCTTTGGCGGACAATATTTTAGTATTTCTAATAAAATGACGGCTATAAAAAGAAGCGCTGAAATTCAAAAAACCAATGAAAAAGCATTAAATTTTGGGAAGCTTTTTATAGATACGGTTTTAAGGTCTGAAAATGAAATTGGTTTTGAGACAAGATTAAGACTTGAAAATGCTGTTAGGGAAACTGGCAATAAAGAAATTTTGTCTGCGTGGCAAAAATTCATAGATAGCAAAACCGAAGTCGAAGCCCAAAAAAGCGTAAAAGATTTACTAGAGGTTCTTATTGATAATATCCAGGTGGATTAGTTTCATATGTTAAAAGGCTGGGCATTATTTTTTATAATCTTTATTTTAATTGTTATAGGTATAACATTTAGTTTTGTTGTTATTAAAAAAAATGTTAATGTAAATAATGAATCTAAAAAAAATATTGTAGGTGTAAAAGAAGACAAGATAGATGAATTACAAATGGAAAAAATAATATTAAATACAGATGACGGGGTTGAAATTGTAGGCGATTATTATCCTGTTGTTGGTAGTAAGTTTGCTGGGATACTTTTACATATGATGCCCGCAACTAGAAAAAGTTATACAGAAGTTTCAAGGGTTTTGAATGAAGCCGGCTGGAGTGTTCTCTCTATTGATTTAAGAGGTCATGGCGAAAGTATAAATTCATCAAGGGGTAAATTGAACTACGAAAAATTTACAGATAAAGAACATCAGGGGTCAATTTTTGACATTTCTTCCGCAAGTAATTTTTTAAAATCAAAAGGTTTTGCAGTTGATAGTCAATTTTTAATTGGAGCAAGTATTGGCGCCAATCTTTCTTTAAAATTTTTAAGCGAAAATAAAGATATTAAAACAGCAATCTTAATATCGCCAGGATTAAATTACAAAGGAATTTTAACTGAACCGTTAATGAGTAATGAAATTTCAAACAAAGTACTTTTGGTTTCAAGTACTGGCGATGTTGATTCATATGGGGCGGTTAAGTTGTTAAAAGAAAAATATCAAAATTCAGAGTTAATGATTTTTGCTGGCGAAGGGCACGGTACAGATATTTTTAAAAATTATAAAGATTCAACAGACAAGGTTGTTAATTGGTTAAAGGGAAAGTTGATATAGTGCCATTATTTGCGCGAAAAATGATGTGTTTTCAGCTGATTTTCAATAGGTGAATTTATATATATTTTAAACCAACCAATTTTATAATTTTTATGTTATAATATAAGTATTAAAAGGTCGCCTGTCCCGTACCGAGCTCCAAAGGATGGAGTTTTACCAAAAAGCGTTCTTAACCAATAAGGCAGGCTCTAAAATGGAAAACAAATTTCGAGGTCTGGTTCGGGGGTATATTAAAAAAAACGAAAACAATGCAAAATAGAGATAGAGACATGAGAGGTGGCGGTTTTGCTCCTCGAAGCTTTAAGCCAAGAGACGGTGAAGTTTGGAGTTGCGCTAAGTGCAACGGCGAGATTGAATCTTTGCCGTTTGATCCACGACGCAATCCAGACGGTTCTTTGCAGAGCCCTGTTTATCACAGGGATTGTCTGCCTCCAAGAACCAGATAAACTATTCTGAATAGATTATCTTCAGGGGGGGGGCTCTCCGCCAACTGGCGGAGAGCC
>JBBTQG010000014.1:0-3397 GCA_038065795.1 Patescibacteria group bacterium
CAATGGTTTGTATTCCATCATATAATTATTTGAAGTCCGACTTCCCAAAATTGATGTTCTCCCGGTTTTTGTGGACATCGAAAAAATCAGAAATGCTCCAATAAAAACAGATCTGCGTAAAAAATATCCCGGTAAGTTTATAATCCTAATGGCCTCGCGTCTTACACGCGAAAAAAATATCGGTTTAGCCATAGGGTCCGCTAAAAACCTAATCCCTAACCATCCTAATATCCTATTGCTGATTGTCGGTTCCGGTCCTGAATTAAATAATCTCAAGATACAAGTTACACGATACAAGTTACAAGATGATGTCGTTTTTGAACCATGGACAAATGATCTCGCGTCGTATTACAAAACAGCAGATTTGTTTTTACTCACCTCTAATTACGAAGGTTATGGTCGGACGGTTATAGAAGCGGCATCTGCTGGCTTGCCAGTCATTATGACAGATGTCGGGGTTGCTACTCCGACGCTCTCCGGAAGAGAGGTCGGAGCCCCGACTTCCGACGTCGGGGTTGGTTCAGTAATATCGGTAGGCGATGTTAAAAATCTTACGGAACATTTGGATGTTCTTATCGGAAATTCTTTGGAGAGAAAAAAGAATTTGGAAAATCAGATGAAAATTTTGGATAATATGCCATCAAGGGAAAAGTATTTAAATTTAATTAAACAATCATGGTCCCGATGCCTTAGCATCGAGGATCCTCGATTTCTATCGAAATCGGGAGAAAATACATGAATAAATTATTATTCATAACCCAAAAAGTTGATAAGAATGACGATGTCCTCGGCGTTTATCACCGTTGGATAGAATGCCTTGCCGAAAAAATCGGCAAGTTAAACGTTGTTTGTCTTTATGAAGGCAGGAATAATCTGCCGGATTCAATCGGAGTTTATTCTTTGGGCAAGGAAATCAAAGTTTCCAAGCTGAAATATATTTTTAATTTCTATAGTTATATATGGAAGTTGCGCAAAAAATATGATTCCGTTCTTGTCCACATGAACCCGGTTTATGTGATTTTCGGAGGATTATTCTGGAAATTATCAGGCAAAAAAGTTTTTCTTTGGTATAACCATCCAATGGGTAATTTTACAGCAAAAATGGGAATAGCTTTGGCGGATAAGGTTTTTTGCACTTCTCCGCAATCTTTTTCCGCGAAGTATAAAAAAACACAGCTTATGCCGGCTGGAATTGATACCGAAATGTTTAGGAAAATCCCGAGGATTTCCAAAAAAGAGAATAGAATATTGTGTTTGGGAAGAATTTCTCCGATCAAAAAAATAGAGTATTTAATAGAAGCCGTAAAGATATTAGATAAAAATGGGTTTGGCTTTGAATTATTGATCGTCGGTTCTCCGATTTCAAATAGCGATAAATTATATTATGAGAATCTTATCAGATTATCGGATGATTTAATCTCCAAAGGAAAGATTATTTTTAAGCCGTCTATTCCGAATTACAAAACCCCCGAAATTTATAATAGCGCTTCTGTATACGTCAATTTAACTCCTTCCGGAAGTTTGGATAAGGCTATTTTGGAAGCTATGGCTTGCCAATTGTCTGTGATAGTGGCAAACAAGATGTTTATAAATGAGCTAAAAGAAGAGCTTATTTTTAAAGATAAAGACGCAGATGATCTTGCGGAAAAAATTTCAAATTTAATTTCAACAGATTCCACCAGCAAAGAAAAAATAGGAAAAGATATGAGGGAAATCGTTGTTAAAAAACACAGCTTATCAAATTTGATTGATATGTTATTAATCTATTTTTAAAACAGAGATGGCAAAAGAATATTCTTTTTCTCAAAAATTTATAGAAGGAGAGGTAAAATCCGGTTTTTGGAATACTGCGTTATATGGAGTTGTAGCTCTTAATTCTTTTGTTATTGTTTATTTTCTAAGCATTTACGAGTATGGAGTGTATCAGCTTATTTTGTCTGTGGTTGCCTTAGCGGAAAGTTTAACTGTTGGAATATTAGACGATGTTATTTTTTCTGATCTTAGCAGATACATAGGCAATGGTAATAATATTTCTGCTAAAAAATTATTTAAGGAGTATGCTATATTTAGGATAGGATCATCAATATTTTTAGCTGTTTTGATAATACTTTTTTCAAGCCTAATTTCAGCACATTATGGATATGATAATATGTCTTACCCGATTTCTCTGGCTATCTTAGCGCTTCCTTTTATGGCTTCTATTTCTGTTATGAATTTATTTTTCAGAAGTAATATATATTTTTCCTCTTTCGGCGCACCTGTATTTGGCGAGGTATTAAAAATAGTTGTTATTTTCTTGCTATGGTTTTGGCAGGGGCTTGGAATTCCGCAGATATTGATTGCTTATTTGGCCGGTCTTATCTTTTCTTTTTTGTTTGCCGGTTTCCATTTTTTAAGATTATATAAGAAAGTTTTTTACGGTGTTAAAGAATCTATCCATGGCAGTTTGGTTTTTAAATTGTTCAAAGAATATGGCGCGTGGGTATTTTTTAGGTATATTCTTGCTAAAATAGCAAACAATATTCGCCCATGGTTGATTAAGTTTTTTGTCGGTACGGAAGGGCTTGGGCTTTTTGCGTTTGCTAGAAACATATTTTCTATGATAATGCGCCTTTTGCCGTTTGGTATGTTCGGCGATCTGTTGCCAAGGGAAGTTGAAGATAAAAAACGCGTAAGGTTTTTGTTTATTCGTATGATAAAATATTCTGTTTGGCTCTCATTTTTATGCGCGGCGTTATCTTTTTTACTGCTGCCATTTTTGGTTAATATATTTTTGCCAAAATACAATCCGGCTGTGCCGCTTTTAAAAATTATGACATTTATAGTTTTCTCGTACGGCTTTTATAAGATTTTCAGGATCACGCTCGTTGTTTTTAAAGAGCAAAAAACGCTTGCTTTAAAGTCTTTTGACAACTCTGTTCTTGCGCCATTTATGTTGTTTTTTCTGCTTCCTTTGTTCGGAGTTGTTGGAGCGGCGATTGAATGGGTGATAACATATGCTGTTACAACTGTTTTATTTTATTTTTATTTGGTAAAAGCTCATCCTTATTTATCTTTACAACTAAAAGATCTGCTGATTTTTGATAAATACGACAGGACCTTCTTTAAAAAGATATTTCAAAGACTCTTATTAGTTTTTAGAAAGGTTTAATTGTTTTTTGTAAAATTACGAGATTGTTTTTAAAATATGCTCAACTGCTTCAGCGCTTCTTTTATAAGACAAACCATCTGAAAATTCAATATAGTCGTTAAATATTTTTTTTCTGCCGTCCTTATCTTTTTCCGGGTGGTTTAAATAATCTATAATTGCTTTATTTAATTCATCTTCGGTTGTTACTAATCTGACTCCTCCGCTTTCTATAATTGGAATATACCAATCAACATGGTATCGGTTGGC
>JBBTQG010000015.1:0-2792 GCA_038065795.1 Patescibacteria group bacterium
TATAAAAAGTTAATCTAATTCGCTTAAAGATTTTATAGTTTTTGTTTTACCTTTTTTATATTCTTTTAACCCTTCTTCAACTAATTTATCAAGTTCTTCTGCTTCTTTTCCTTCCAAATAATAAGTTGGTACGGAATTTCTAACCAATCTTTCATATTCTTTCAGCGGTAAAACAACCACTCCGCTATCCTTTATAACCTGTTTTTTAGAAATTGTTATTGTGCTTGCCATTATGATTATTTTATCGTATTTTATTCGGGGTGTTCTGAGTTATCCGCTGGCGATAGCCCTAAATCTTTTAGGTGTTGAATCCAAACTTCTTTAATCACATTATCAATATCAGGCACATCATTCTTAAAAATTGATTTAAATTTTTCACCGATAATTTTTGAAATATTTTCACTTTTATCCGCGTTTTCTAATTGAGCTGGTAATTGTCCTAATTTTTTAGAAATTTCTTGAGCTTGTTCATCAGATAATTTTTCACTTAATTTTAAACACAACTTCATCAAAAAACCTTGCGCGATTTTTTCCGCAAGCCCGTCCGCCAAAGTCTTGGCGTCGGCGGATTCGTCTTTTTGCATTTCGTTATCTGAAAATGTCATTTAATTTTTACTTTTTTCCAATTTGCTTTTCAGCATAATCAATAATTAAAAGTGGCAAAGAAACCACCCCGGCCACTCCCAATAATAATGCGCCCGTTAACCCAAGAACTCCAATATCCCAAACCCCACCAGGTATTTTTTGAGCTTCACCCCAAGTCCACTTGCCAACTTTTTGAAAACCCCCATATAATCCTTCCGCTTTTCTATCTTTTTCAAGTTCTTTTTTTGTTTTTTTAGAATTTTCTTCAATTATTTTTTCACCTGAATGTCTTAAAAATTCCCGGTATCTACCCCATATCCCAAAAAATTCTTTTTTGGGAGTAGATTTAGGCGTTGAGCTTGACTCTGGTTCAAACTCTGGTTCAAACTCTGGTTTTTGTTCTGGTTCTAAATTGGCAGAAGTATCTCCCGATTCTGACTGTAATTTTCTATTTTCTAATCTGTGTGTATATTGTTTTAAAAAAACCTTTTGCTCATCGCTTAAGGGTTCGCCTCTTATATTTTGACTATCAATCTCAGTAACAGAAAAACTTTTATCATCAGGATCATACTTTAATTCATCTATTGTTTCAAAATATGCTTCCCGTATTGCTTCATCGGTGTTAGACAGCGCCCCATTAAGACATCTATCAATCAGCTCTTTATCAGCTTCTAAATTTTTTTGAAGTTCTGATTCTGATTCTTTGCCAAATGATTCTGTTCCCATTGAAAATTAATCGGTCAATTTTAACTCTTTTAATTGCTCAATCCATACTTCATCAAATATCTCCTGAATATTTGGAGCATACTCTATCAGTGATTCTTTTATTTTTTCTCCCAATGATTCTCCTAATTTTTCAAAATTTTTATACTCATCATCTTGCGTTTCTGTATTAAATTCATTTTTAAATTTTTCAATTTCAGCTGGGATTGTTTCTAATTTTTTTAGCGCTCCTTCAATTTGTTCATCATTCAAAACTTCTGTCAATTTCAAAGCCAATTTCATAAAAAACAAATCCAAAAACATTTCACTGCTTTTCTGGACCAATTTACTTAAATTTGTTTTAGTATCCATTTTTTTATGGTGTTGTTATTTCCATAGATTTTAATTCTGTCTCAACATCATGGAGTATTTTTTCAGCTTCATATAATTCACCTTGTTCAGAATATTTAAGCGCAATCTCTCTTGCTTGCTCTAATTCAATTAAAAGACCTTCTAATTTTGATTTTTTTTCTTCTGGCAAATTAACATCGCTTATATTGGTTTTTATTATTTCTTTTGTGTTATCTATTTCATCTCTTATTACTTCCTGTTGCGCCACATGTTCAGTAGATTCCCATTCGGCTCCGTGCATTTCAGTTTGTATACCGAGTCTATCTATTTTTTGTTCCATTGCTTTTTTTGTTGCCCATTCTCCACCAACTGAAACTTTCCATGATTTTACACCTTCATTCCACCCACCACAAGCCAAAGCTACAACCGCTATAATGCCAGCAACTCTTCCAGACCTAGCTCCCATATCTCTAGCACCTGCTTGTAATGCTGGATTTCCTGCGTTTATAAGAGCATAAATATAATTCGCTATTGAAAATATTCCAGCCAAAGCCGCCATCGTTAAGCCTTTTTTATATAAAAAACTTAGCATATCATTCCCTTCTGGCTCAGAAACACTCTGCGCAAAAGCCGGCGCTTGCGTAATCGCAAAAGTTCCTGCAACAGCTACTGCTGTTTTTAATTTTTGAAATAATTCTCGCGCTTTAAGATTTTTTTTAATTTCAGTTTTAGCATTTCCATATCCTGTTTCTAATGTTTCCTGAGTTTGCAATAATTCCTCGTAAGATTTTAATGATTCTGAATCTGTATCCAAAATTTCTAATTCTTCCCTTAATTCTTTAGCGTCAATTTCAACACCTTGTTCTTTCATCGCCTCAACAACATTTTTTTCAAGTTCAGCTACTTTTTCAGATTTAGCTACACTTTCACTTTCATGGACTTGCTTTATTCCATCTGGCTCTGATTTTCTAAATTTTTCAAAAAATCCCATTATAAAAATTATAACACAACTACTATACAAAAAATCAAATTTTGTGTATCTGTGTATAACCCCAAACCCAAACCACACCCGTCGGGTGTAGTTTGGGTTTGGGAGCGCGATTTTTAAGGGTGTTAAATTTTTTATTTCAACTTTTCCAATTCTTCGCTTCGCT
>JBBTQG010000016.1:0-5657 GCA_038065795.1 Patescibacteria group bacterium
TTTCTGAATTTATTTTTTTAATATTTACTCCATTAATAAATTCTGGCGCAATATTCTGAATTATCTTTTGTTGATACTTTGAACTGCCTAAAATTTCTAAAACAACTTCTTTTTCATTCCATGGAATTGAATATCCATTCATCTCAATTGTATTTTCAACGCCCTTTCCTATTGTCACAATAATATCTTCTTTTTCCGCTGAATTGACTAAATTTAAAATTGCTTCTTTTCTGTCTTGTATAATTTCATAATCTTTTTTGAAATCGAATGTTTCAAAATATTTTTTAACTCCCTGCTCTATTGCTCGCATAATAACAAATGGGTCTTCGTCATATGGATTGACATCGCTTATAACGATTTTGCTACAATACTTTGCCGCAATTTCTCCGATTACGGGTCTTTTCCATTTATCTCTACATCCGCCATCAGACCCTATTAAGCACAAAAGTTTTCTTGGTTTAAATATTTCCAAAATATTTTTATAAAGTTCTTCAACTGAAACAGGAGTGTGCGCGTAATCAATTATTACCCTGCATTTTCTTGATTGAAACATTTCAAATCTTCCGGGAAGTCCATTAAACTCTGCAAGTGGCTGTTTTAAGTCCGAAATTGGTATTCCAATTGATTTTATAGCTACAAAACTTGCCAAAATATTATAGACACCCTGATTTCCAATTAGTTTTGACGCAAATAACAAATCGTTGATTTTAAATGTTACACCCTTTGGGCTAAGCTGAATTTTTTCAGGATGAATATTTAAGGATTCATTTCCTGTGTCAACTTCAATACTATATGTAATTTTTTCCTGCGCTGGAAAATTCAAAAAATAATCCGATTCTTTATCGTCAAGATTCGCTATTATTGTTTTTTTAATCATTTTTCCTCTAAAATATTTATTCTTTCCTTTTAATAAATTTAAAAATAATTTTGCTTTACTTTCTTTATATTTTTCATACCCGCCATGATGCTCGATATGTTCTGGATGAATATTTATAAATTCAACGATATCAAAATCTATAAAGCTGTGTCTGTTTTGCATTAATCCCTCGGAAGTTATTTCCAAAACAGCGACTTCACAATTTTTATTTAACGCTTCTTTCAAAAATTTCTGCAAAAACCATCTACCGGGAGTTGTGCCGGGCGTTGCGTTTCTTGATATTTTTTCGGAAGCTTCTCCGTCAAACAAAAAAGCGTCAGACGATGAAATGGCTGTTTTTATGCCGAGCTTATACAATAAATCATATATTAAATAACAAACCGTTGTTTTTCCTTTTGTTCCAGTAACTCCAATAACAATCAAATTTCTGCTCGGAAATTTATATTTTACAGCCCCAACAAAAGCCAGAAGATAATGATAATAATTTATAATTGGCTTTGGAATAAATTTTCTTATATTATTTTTAATTTTTCTTAATTTGAAAGCCATCTGCTTGATGACAAAAACGCTAAAAAGTTTATTTTTTTAACTTTTCAGCGTTTTTGATGTTTTAATAAAACTCTGAATCTTATTTTTAATTTCTTTTTCCGAAATTAAATTCTTTCTCAATGCCGCTTTTAGTTTTCTCAAATGTATTTTTAAGCTTCTCGGTAGTTGATTTGTATTTTTCATTGTTTATATAATTTTGAATTTCGCTGTATTGAGATATACCCTCTTTCGGAACTAACCCATATGCCCTGCCGCTGTATCCCTTACCTAAACTTATTTTATAGCTTCCATCAACCCAAAGTTTTGTTTCAAATCCAAGTATTATTTTTTTTGTTTTACCGAAATCAACTTTTTCCATATCGGCTAAAAATCCCAGCAAATCCAAAGGATTTAAGTTCGTCTGATAATGACGATTGTTTGCGTTCAAAACCTTGATTAATTTTAACACATCTTCGCGCGGTAAAGATTGAACCTTCTGTTTTAATGCCCTAATTACTTCAAATTGATTTTTCATTCTGAAAAAATCTCCATCTCTGGCATATCTTGACCTTAAAACAAATTCAGCCATTTCTCCATTTAAATGATGCGAGCCAGAATAAAGCGCGAAACCAGAAACAGCGTCAACAACAGGGCTACTAAGACGGACATCAATGCCTCCGACAGAATCAATAATTTTTCTCGCGAGATACAGGTCGTATTCAATGTAGCTATTTACAGATAATCCTGTTACTTTTTCAACTTCTCTCAAGAGTTCTTTTTCCTTACTCAAAGCAATCAGCGAATTAATTTTATATTGTTCGTTATTATTTTTTAAAATTAAATCCCGTGGAATATAAATTAAAAATGCGCTATTGCCTTCTATGTTTAATAAAATCAACGAATCTGTATTTTCTCCTCCATTATAACCAAAACCAGGTTTTCCTAGCAACAAAATGTTTCTTGCGCCACCAATAGACATCATATTTTTAAAACCCTGCTGAAAAAAATATTTTTTTGGGGATGATAATGAAACCAATAAAAAAATAAATAAAATTAAAATAGACAAAAAAAGAATTTTTATTTTCATTTGGTAATTATAAATGAAGGCGACAGAGTTAGCAACTTAGAATACCTGCTTTATTTTAATGCTGAAAACTAACAAAAACGCCAAATCGTTTTTATTAGTTTTCAGCGCCGAAAGATACATCTTTTAACTTTGCTGTGTTTTTTGAAATATAATCACCTGCTATTTCTTCGGTGATTATTTTTATATTTTGCTGATTTTTAATAAATTCAACGATTTCATTCATTATATCAAGCGCGGAATTAGGAATAATTTTATCTGATAGATATTTTTTGGATAATGAAGCGATACATCCAATTGCTTGCGGAGTAATTAAAATTTTATATTTTTGCTCTAATGATTTTGCTTCAAGGGTTAAGAGTGAGATTGTTTCAATAACAGAAATTTCCTCAACCTCAACGCCCTTAAAATTCCGTTGAATTTCATCAAATTGATTTAGCTTCAGAAAAGATATTTGATTTGTTGACATAATTACAGACAATCCTTCTGAAATAAATTGAGAAATAGTTGAAATTATAGAATCAGCAGTAACGAACAAAATATTTTGAGCGTCTGGAAAATAAAGAATTACATCGCCAGAACTCAACGCTTCGTTTAAAATTCGCGCAAGTATAATTTTGAATTCTTGCTCAGCTTCTGATATAACATTACTAATATCTATTTGGATTATTTTATAATTAGAAAATTTTCCAATCCCCAAGCCATTAGCTATCAACCATGATAAATGGGCAACAACTGATTTTTTTCCAACACTTTGCTCTCCGTACAAAATAATGTTTGGGCTTGAATTTTTATTAAAAATTGATGTTATTTCGCCGATTTCCCTTCTATGGCCAATCAAAAACCCAATTTTTCCAAGCTTGGATAAAAGCGTTAAGTTTAATCCGTATTTATCCAAGAATGGTGTTGATTGTATTGATATTTTTCTACGCGTCAAATTAGTCGCGTAACAAGGTTCAATAAATTTTGCCAGCGATTGAATTGTTGAAGAAAATTTTTGTCTTTCCTTAAAAATAACGCTCGTTAAAGCAGACATCGCAAATTCAGGAGTTATTCTAAATTTTCCTAAAATATTTTGTATTTCAAAATTATTGAATGAAGCATTGCCGTAAAAATAATTTCAGACGAAATGCACGGAAAAGATAATGACTTCGCAATTTCGCGCGACTTAACAAAAACTGGCGCAAAATTTTCTTTAATAAAATAATCGACACTTTTCTTTAAATCAATTTCGGGCGATTCGTTTCTTGATTCAATGTATGACGCGACCTCGTTTTGAAATTTTTTAGAATCAATATTAAGTTTTTTTAACATTTGTTTAACGCCCGGACTAGAACTTAATTTTAAAAGTAAAACGGTTGTCGGTGGACCAATATTTGTATTTTCCAAATCCTTGAATGTGTCAAATACTAAATCCAGCGCTTCTTGATTAAAATAATTAGCTAAGTTCTTATTTTTTCCAAGCCTTATATCCAACATTGACCAAAACTTAGTTCTCATAAAACAAGCCATAAAAATTATTACAAGCCAAAACCCTAAAATATTAAAACCAATTACCCTTGAAAACAATAAAGCAAAACCAATCGCTATTAAAACAACCCTGAAACTAAACACAATAGCTCTGAAAAAAAATTTTTCAAACCCTTTGAGTCTTAACGGATAATAATTAAAATAATCTCCCATAATAAAGCGCTAATGAAATAATTATTGGCAAAAAAATCCAAGCCATCCATACTATTAAATAAACAATAAATATTAAAAATACGCAGAACCATCTAATGACCGCAAAAATTGGGTTGCCGCTTAAAGTTCTTTTTAATAATTCAAATTTAGTAAAAAAATTTTCAATAATAACTCTGCTGGCTTTCAAAAAATAACTTTCAAAAAAAGTTACTATGTCGTAATACAATGTTAAAAAAATTACTTTTATCATCTTTAGAATAACCTCATTTTAATCGCTTTTTCACTTAAATATTCCTCCGGCTTAACTGAAATATTAACAACTCCGTATTCGCCATCAAATCCCGGTTTTATGAACAAATCTCCTCTTTTTGCTTTTTCTATTCCGCAAATCACTTCTAGCGGAATGTCAGCTGATTGAAGATTTATGTCGTTTAATAATATATTAAATTCACTTTCAAATTTTTTAATAAGCTTCATATAAATAGTCATTACTTTTTTTGTCGTTGGTTGAGTTTTTAATGTTTTAGCAATTATTTCCGCTAACGGCACTAACTTTTTAAAAGGTGGTCTATTGCTTGGAATAAATTTTTTATTTCTATCCGCTAATTTTTCAACGCGCGTAAGAACTCCGATTGTTGTTTTCTTGCCGCATACTGGGCATAGATAATTATTTTTTTTGCTTTCTTGCGGAGAAAAACTTGTTCCACAAACTCTGTGACCGTCATAATGATACCTGCCTTCTTCTGGATAAAATTCAATAGTGCTTTTTATTTGGTTTTTTGAATTAGGTTTTTTGAGCGCCTTCAATATATTAAGATAGCTCGGCTCTTGTAATTCAAAAATAGTAGCTTCTCTGCCGATTCTATGCGGATAAGTGGAATGCGCGTCTGAAAATGACACTATTTGAAAATTATCTAATTGCGATAACCTCCAATTCATTTCTGGGTCGCTTGATAAACCAGTTTCCACAGCATAAACTTTATTTGTTAGTTCTCCAAACGCTTCTTTAATTGAATCAAACCCCGACATAGAACCAAAAAGAGAAAACCATGGAGTCCAGATGTGCGCGGGTATAAAAATAGCGTATTCGTTAATTTCTAAAACCATTTCCAAACAATTTTTTACATCTATTCCAGTAATCGGTCTTCCATCTGAACTTAATTTTGCAAAAAAAGATAATTTCTTATTAAGCTTTTCAACAGATTCAAAATCAGGCATAAAAACAATGTAATGAATTCTTTTTACAGAACCTGCGCGCGAAAAAATTGAACTGATTTCAGATGACAACATAAAACAAGCATCGTTTTTTTTATCTTTTAATTTAAACAAACCGCTTCCATTGTCTTTTAATTTTCCTTTTAATTCCTTAAGCCATAATGGATGCGTGAAATCTCCTGTTCCTATAATATCTAATCCCTTAATTTTTCCCCAATACGCCAAGCTTTCTAAATCAATATTTTTAGAACACCCGCGCGAATATCTTGA
>JBBTQG010000017.1:0-1256 GCA_038065795.1 Patescibacteria group bacterium
TACACCCGCGCTTTTGCCGATAGGAGGAATCGAACCTCCTTATGTGCCTTATGAGAGCACCGCTTTACCATTAAGCTATACCGGCGTATTTTACTAAAATAAAATCGTTAATTGTTAATGGCTGATGGTAAATAGAAATAATTTATGATTTTAATTTTTTAATTAATCCCTGTAATAATTTTATCACATTATCACATTGACTTAACTCGTACCCAATATTAACTGAAAATAGATTATTGCAAATTTTTAAAATTGCCACAACTTCATATAGCGATCTTTTTGCATTATCTAAATACGCGGAAAAGGATTTTTTACTCCCACTACCAGAACCTTCGGCTATATTAAGCGAAATTGATGTAACGGCTCTTTTAATTTGGTCAATTAGCCCAAATTTTTCTTCCTTTGGTAATTTATTAGAAAATTTATAAATTAACTTTATTAATACTACAGACTCTTGCCATACTAATAATTTTTCAAAATAATACATACATATTGCTATTACCTATTTTCTAAGTACTATTAACTAAATTTGCGTAACAAATTTGTTGCGGGAGCAAGAATTGCACTTGCGTCTGTGGCTTATGAGACCACCGTGGTACTACTCCACCATCCCGCTTCGAATGCCGAAAACAATTTATTGTTTTCGGCGCTGAAAACTAAATTTTCAACTATATTTCATTATATCACTTTCAATACTTAAATAAAAATTTAGTAAGCGAGTAATGCTGAAAACGCCATAAACTTGTTTTGCGACATTCTCATCGACGAAAAACAAGTTTTCGTCATTCTCCGAGGGCACGCCTCGTAGCCTCGCCGAGATTGGTCTCCGAGCGATAGCGAGGAGTCGGCGGGGCGAGAGATGAGCAGCGACTCGCCGCCGGAGCGAGCCGACTGCGGTGACCGAGGAGAAATTACTCGCTTACCAATTAGGATCGTCCCGCCAAAATATAGTAATAACTTTTATTAATTTTTCATCAGCCTCATAAACAACTAATAAATATTTACTACCAAATTTTCTATAAACCACATTTCTATTATGGCTCTTGAAACTTTCATCAGGTTTTTCAAAAACTTCCTCAATTGTTCTTACCAAAATCTTTCGCTCTCTTAATTTTCTCAAGGCGTGAGGTGTAAATTGAATCTGTCTCATTCTATTTTATAAGCAACATGGCTTATGAATATAAATAACTTTTTTATCAGCGCATTCCGCAGGGCGACCTGCCCGCATTGCTATGCAAAGCATTGCAGGCGGGGCG
>JBBTQG010000018.1:0-4371 GCA_038065795.1 Patescibacteria group bacterium
AGCGTTTTGCCCAACTTCTCGAGGTCTATGAATAAAAATTACAACATCAGCATCTTGTTCAATAGAGCCTGAATCCCGCAAATCTGATAATCTTGGAACTTGAGAAATTCTTTGTTCTGGCGCCCTAGAAAGCTGTGAAATTGCTAATACTGGAATATTTAATTCTCTGGACAAATCTTTTAAACTTCGTGAAATTTCTGTCATTTCTTGAACCCTGTTATTGGTAGCGCTAAAACTCCTTAAAAGCTGTAAATAATCAATAATAACCAGCCCTAATTCAGGCACTTGGTGTTTTAATTTTCTCGTCATAGCCCTAACTTGAAGTGGTGTTAAAGACGGCGTGTCATCAATATAGATTCTTGATTGAGATAATTTATCTAAGGCTTCTGAAATTTGAGACATTTCATTAACATCTCCTTCGTAATAAAGTTTTCCTGTTCTTAATCGCCATAAATTTATACCCGCCTCTGCGGCAATAAACCTATCAACAAGCTGGTCTTTTGACATTTCCAAACTAAATAACGCAACCGGTATTTTTTCTTCAATCGCAAGATGTCTTACTATCCCCAAAGCAAGAGCTGTTTTGCCCAATGATGGTCTTGCCGCCAAAATAATTAAATCTGATTTTTGGAAACCTCCCAAGTATTCATCAAGTAAAGGCAATCCAGTTGATACTCCTCTTAATTTTTTCTCTTGCTTATGCAAATCTTCAATTCTTTGAGCAGCCGATTCAAGCATTCCTGAAATATGTTGGAACTCCAAAGGATAAACTCTTTCAGCAACTCTAAAAATTTTTGATTCAACATCATCAATTAATTCTTCGGCGCTTTTTTGTTCCTCAAACGCTGTTTTTTGAATTTCTGAAGATAAACTTATTAAATCTCTTCGCGCTTTTTTTTCGCGAACAATTTTCCCATAATTTACAACATTATACACAGATGGGGTTTTATTTATTAAACTCAAAAGATACTCCGAACCACCAATTTCTTCTAAAAGTTTTTGATTTTTTAATTCATTTGTAACTGTAATAACATCAACTGGTTCTCTTTTTTCAAAAACACGAATGATTGCTCTGTGAATGATTTGATGAACTGGCTTATAAAAATCTTCTTCGCGTAAAAAATCAGCAACTCTATATATTGCTTCAGAATCAATCAAAAGCGCGCCAATCAACGCTTCTTCAGCTTCAATGTTTTGTGGAAGAATTTGCAATTGCTCTGACATATCAAAAGGAGTTTATTGTAAAAAATTACAAGTGTCAATCTTTATAAGGAGTGGATAAGTCTCGCTCGCAATCTCTATTCAGGCAATCACTCCTATATTGCTTCGCTCGCGTCTCCGCAATTGGATAAAATCGTTCGTTCACGACTAAAAGTTGCGACCCTGCTAGGCGGGTACCCCGCAACTTTTCTGCTCTCTCACTGATTTTATTACCAATCGCTACGCCGCCTTCGCTCATCAATATACGAGTGATTATAAATAGCCGAGAAAAGATTATTCGCTTTAAAAAATTTTGAGATTGGCTTCGCTCATCAGCTCACAAATATTTCTCATCGCCGCCTCATCCGCTCCCAAGCCAAAGGCTTGTCCGCCTTGGGCGGAAGCGTGGCGGATGGGCTAAGATTATAAGCAAAACAATTACTCCGTGATCCTCATTATTTCGTTGTATTTAAAAATTCTGTCTTTTGCCGGGGCGCCGAATTTTACCGCCCAAGCGCCAACTGCTTTTGCGAGATGACAAATAAAATTATCATCAGTTTCGCCAGACCTATGACTTACAATTATTTTTATATTATTTTCTTTTGCTATTTTTACCGCGTCAAAAGTTTCTTTAACAGTTCCGATTTGATTTGGTTTTATAATAACTCCTGAAATTGATTTTTGAGAAATCGCTTGTTTAATTAAATTTGCGTTTGTTGAAGTTAAATCGTCTCCGATAATAACACATTGCGGAAATGTCGAAAAGTTAAAATTTTTTTTTGATTTCTCATTTAATTTTGCAAATCCTTCAAAATCTTCTTCATAAAACGGGTCTTCCAAATAACTAATTCCGAATTTATTTATTATGTAATCGTAAACTCCCGCAAATTCATCTCTGCTTGATATTTTTTCATCAAAATGATATTTTCCATCAGAATAAAAACTCGTAGCCGCCGCATCAACTCCTAATTTCACATTTTCAGAAACATTCAATTCTTGAATAATATCTTGCAAAACTTCAAATGGTTTTGTTGAATTTTCAAAATTAAACGAAAATCCATTTTCATCTCCAAGCCCGGCGTTTGGATATAAATTTTTTACTTTTTTATAAATAACTAATCCTGTTTCTAAATTTTTTCTTGAATTTTTTTCATCCACAACCACTAAATATTCTTGGAAGGATAAATTATTTTTTGAATGCGCTCCGCCGTTAAGCATATTAAAAAGAAAAATTGGCGATTTTTTAATTTCTTCATCAGCAACAAATCCTCCAATAGCTAATATTTCTTCGCTTAAAACCTGCCAAAGTGGAATTTTCTTTTTAAAAGCTAATAGCCGCCTAAAAGCTATAGAAATCGGAAGTATTAAATTTACTCCAAGCCTTGATTTATCCGCGGTCCCGTCTATTTTTAAAATAATTTCGTCGAATTCGCTTGGATTTTCAATATCAATTTTCTCCAACACACCAACAATTTCTCTCACTCCCAACCTCTCACTCCCAACCTCTACATATTTCGGTTCTTTTGAGCTTTTACTTTTACCAGACGGCGCAGATGCAAAAGCAATGAATCCATCATCTGTAATTAAATCCACTTCAAGAGTTTCTTCTCCTCGTGTATTGTAGATTACGCGAGTTTTTATTTCTTTAATTTTCATAATTTTATCAAATTTATCGGATTGCCATCAATGAACGCTTTCACATTTTCAATTGTCGTATCAAGAATTCTTTTTACCGCTTCCTTGGAATTAAAAGCATTATGCGGAGTTATTAAAACATTATCCATTTTCATTAAAACATGGTCTTGTAAAATTGTTTTTAAATTATGCTCTTGCGGATGCCCCCTTGTCAAAAAATCAAGTTCGTCTTTTATAACTCCTTCTTCTTCTAAAACATCCAATCCAGCGCCTGCTAAAATTTTTTCACTCAACGCCCAAACTAGCGCTTCTGTTTCAATAACAGGACCCCTCGCGGTATTTATTAGATAACCTCCTTTTTTTATAAATTTTATATTTTCTTTATTTATTAAATGATGCGTTGTTTCAGAATAATTTACATGCAAAGAAACAATATCGGATTTTTCCAGTAAATTTTCTAATTTATCTTCATAAACAAAACCAGTTGTTTTTGCAAATTCCAAATCTTGATTTACATCAAACGCAATAACATTCATTCCAAACACTTTTCCAATCCTTACAACTTCTTTTCCAATTCTTCCTGTTCCAATAACCCCTATCGTTTTTCCAGCTAATTCAACTCCTTGTAAATTCTCCGTGTTAAAACTTCCTGTTTCTTTAATTTGGTCAATAGCTTTATAAACTTTTCTCAATAAATTCAAAATCAAAGCAAAAGTCCATTCAGCGACAGTGTTCCCGCCATAATGCGGGGCGTTTGAAACTAACACATTTCTTTTTACGCATTCCTCTAAATCAATGTGGTCATAACCCATAGAACGAGTTGCGATGTACTTCAAATTTGGCAAATTGCCTAAAACTTCTTTGTCAATTTTAGAACCCACAAAAATAGAAACAACATCAAAATCTGCTGGCGCTGTAAGATGTTCTTTATCTAATTTATCTTCGGAAAAATATAATTCGTTTTCCTTAAATCTTTCTCCAAGAGCTTCTCTTTCGTTTTTATTAATTTCAAAAAATCCTACTTTCATTATTTTTATTATAGCATAGCAATAAAAAATAAAAAGGTTCCTGTGCCAATAAACTAACCAAGAACCTGTCTCAAGAAAGATCATACATCTCAACTTGTCTACTGTGAGTAGACGAAATTGGATACAACGCATCCGGATTCAAACATTGGACGATATGTTCTTCGAGAAATTCAGTCAAATCTCCAACAGTATTCAACCCATTAGCGTCTTCGTCGCAAATCACAATATGAAATTCCTCTTCTGCGCACAACAACAAATCAAACAGATCAAGAGAATCCATATCTAAATCTGAATACCAATCTGATTTCTCTTCTACCATACTCGGGTCAATCCCAAGTTCATTTACAACAAACTCTCGCACTTCTGCAAAAATCGGCGAAGTCTTTTCGGCACAAGTTTCGTCCATCTATCTCATCTCCTTTCTTGCCCCGTGTAATTTATTAGGTACTAATTTAATTATATTATAAATATTTATGAATTAAAAAATTCAAAATGTCTTGATTGGTCG
>JBBTQG010000019.1:0-1557 GCA_038065795.1 Patescibacteria group bacterium
CGCTCGCCCAATTTACACCGCCTATGACTTGCGGTAATTTTTTTAATTCTTCCAACGCCTTTCCTTCTACGGTTCTTTCAGGGGCAAAAGCAACAAAAAAATCATCGCATGCTTTCAATTTTGAATATTTTTCCAAAATAGGAATAACAATTGATCTGGTTGTGCCAATCGGTACTGTGGATCTTAAAATAACAGCGTCTCCATTTTTAAGAATCTTGCCGATTTTTTGCGAAGCGATTTTTAGAAAATCCAAATTAGGTTTTTTATTGCTGTTAAGCGGTGTGCCGACAGCTATGAAATAAACATCACAATTGTTCTGGCCTTCGAAATTATCAACAACTTCAAAATTCTTTCCAAGATTATCTTTTAAAAGTCCCTCAAGCCCGTTCTCAAAAAAATGAGGTTTCCCTGATTTAAGATTTTTTATTACAACGGGATTAATGTCAAAACCTTTGGATTTGAAACCAAGATCGGCCAAAGTTAAAGCAAGAGTCAAACCGACATAGCCAAGGCCTAATACTCCAATCTGTTTAAACCGAACATCGCTTTTTTGCCAAAGATCATAAAAAGAAACTAGGTCAATCGGACGCTTCATTTCGTCAACAACAATAATTTTATTTAATCTATCCTTGTGCCAATTTTTTGTTCTTATTTTTTCTGTAATTATGGATAGTATTTCTAAATTGCTTTTTGGGCCTACTATCAGAAAAGGATTCTTGTTCATTATTTTTGAAATATTGTCTTCAATGGAAACACCGCTTGATAATGCCCGGCGGATATCGCCGTCTGTGGCTATGCCGATTAAACGGCCAGTTCTATCTGCCACTAAAACAATACCCGTCGGCAGGGACGGATTTTCAAGTTTTGTGTTGTTAATTTTATCCAAAACGCTCTTAATGGCATCGGACGGATTAACAAAAAATTGGTGTAGTTTTTTGCCCATTTTTAAAGCCAGTTGTAACAATAATTAAACCATTATTGCTGGCACTTTGTTTCTTTTGAGAGAATCCAAATCTGGTTATATCCCCATAGTTTATTAATATATCGCTTTGTTACGCTGTTGGAACAAAGAATGCCGAATAATGACTTTCTTAGCCCGCCTTTTGCCCCACTGAAAATTCTGTTATCTATCATATATTCCATATTAACGACTTTGAAATTTCTCACTAAATTTTTAAATGATCCTGGAGTAAAAACAGTTATATGATTTGTGCTTGCCAAATACCTTGGAAAATCTCCGTATTTGCCAAAATAATTTAAACTGGCTTTAGACAATACATGCGGAATGCTTAATATAAAAAGCCCTCCTGGTTTTAATACTCTTGATATTTCACGAACAAAAAAATGCGGATTTTCCAGATGAGGCAAAACGCACCAAGCCGTTGCTATTTCAAAAGAACCATCCTGCCAAGGAATTTTTTCGCAGCTTAAATCGGCCGTTTTAAATTCTTTTACAAAACCCCTGTTTTCATTAGATAAATAATCATCTATATCCAATCCAAAAATATTTTTTAGTCCCTCATTGCTAAGTTGCCTCGCAAGCTCCCCATTCCCAAT
>JBBTQG010000020.1:0-6307 GCA_038065795.1 Patescibacteria group bacterium
AATTTTCAATAGTTGGAATATATTCATCGAGGTCAGACATTTGGGATAAAGCCTCAATCATAGCGTCATCTTCTACATTCCCTTCGCTTGTATTAACATTAGTTGAATTTGTAACTGGCTTATATGATTGCAACGCTGGTTTGACGACATCAATGATTGATTTTACTTGTGTGTACGCTTCTGTGCATTCAACTGGAAGTTGTGTTTTATATTTTATTTCAACTTGCTTTTTTGCCTTATCAAACATAGTCAAAAGAGTTTTTTCCAGCATATTTATACCTCTTTTTATTTCATTAATCGGAGGCATTGGAGGACCTCTTCGCATTTGGTCATTTCCTCCAAGATTAGGACCACCCTGCATATTTCCCCCCATCTGTGGTCCCATATTTTGACCCTGCATCATATTTTGACTTCCATAATCTGGACCCATCATTTGATTTTGTGGCTGAATTTGATTATTTTGATTATAAGGTTGCTGTTGATATTGTGTTGATGGAGTCATTGACATATTTAACTCCTGCAAACAAGAACTTTTAGCCGGGTCTAATCTTTCAGGGGCTACTGGACCCCTATAATATTCATCAGAGGTCAGTCCGAGCTTACTCATAACACATTGGTCAACTCTTTGCATATCAACAGGAACTGAAACAAAATTTGTCGGCATCATTGGACCCGGAGACGGCTGAGGATTAGACTCAGCAAAAACAAAACTTAAACCAATCACCAAGAAACCAAGAATAAAATATTTTGTATATTTCATAGTAAAGTAAAAATTAATTCCGACTATTTGGCTGGTCTAACCAAAGCCTTTAATAAATTCATTGGAATTTCTAATCGCGGTAAAAGTCTTTCAAGAAACGGCAACTGCTTCTTTGTGTTTTTCATAATTTGTTCTTCTTCACTCCCATAATTCATAGCATCTTGTCGAGCTTCATTATATTCTTGCCTGATATCATTGCCTCTATCCATTAAATCAACGGCATCATCTGCGTCAGAAATACCACTCTTCATCAAAAGTTGAATCTCTGACACCCAATTTTTAGCTTCCTGCAAAATAACGCTCATATCAGTTGTATCTATTCTTTTAAGCTTAAAACTCTTTATTTCGCGTTCCATCTGCTTTATTTCTTGTTGCGCATTTTTAACAAATTTACTGATATTAAATATAGATTCAGCTTGATTTAAGCTATCCCATACAGGCTGTGTTCCATCAAAAAAATCTTGCATATATTCATTTGTCGCTTCAGCGTCGCCAGCTTTTAATGTCAATGTAGCATCATCAAGATTCTTTTTCAGCGCGTCTATATCAGCTTTAATTTTTAATAAAATTGCAGAGATGTTCATATTTTTTCTTGCAGCATTACTTTCTATTTTCGCATATTGTCTATCCATCTTTTTTACATCTCCTCTAGCTTTTTTAATCATTTTTGGAACCTGATTTAACCTTTCAAGATTATTAATGCCTTCATAAATATTCTGCATTATTTCTGGAACTTTTTCTTGTCCAATATCACTAATTTCTTGACATTTAGTAGTAGATTTTATTTGCGCGATTATGTTATTCAATTCTTGAAGATTAGCTTGGAGCTCCTGCGAAACAGTCATACCGCTCTTTGTAAATTTTTTAATTTTATTACTTAAATTCTTCACATCTTTTTCCATTTGTTTTGCTCCTCGCTGAAAATCTTTAACATTACACTGATTTCCCTGATAATTACTCATTTCATTTGGAACTTTATATTCTGGGGTACTAATATCAGGTGAACTCTGACTGCCACCGCCTGTTCTACTCATACAGCTATCTCTCATATAATCAAATTTGTCTTGCAATACTTGACCTGATGATATAATTCTCTTAGCTTCGTCGGTGCATTTTTGCAATTTTGAAGAATCTTGCATTGATTGAGTTGGCTGTTGATTCATCATTTCAGGCTGTTGTTGAGGTTGAGGATATGTAACCTGTGGAGTAGTATTATAAGGCTGAGGTTGAGGTTGAGACGAATACATTTGCGATTGCGGATACATTTCTTGATTACAAGTTCTATTTGCCTCTTCAACTATTCGCCTTTCATCTGATGTTAAAGACGAATAATTAGAGCTCATTTTTCTAGATAAATCTGAAGATATTTTTCTGTTAACACAATCGCCTATTGTTCCTACTGGTTGCGCGGGACTAATATATGGCATTGTACCAGTTGTTGTTCCTCCGCCAGGACATTCTGGAATACCAAAATTCTGCCAATTAGAAGATGCGTCATTACCAGAGCTCGGCTTCCATGCAAGATTAGAACGCGGAGTCATCACGCATTTAGCGTGTGTTCGCGCTATAAAATCTTGATATTCTTGGTCAGTTCTATTAAGAATGTAAGAGCTTTCTACTCCATCAATAAATTGCCATGAATGCTTTACCCAATTACCATTTCCGCTTGTTACACTTGTTCCACTTGTTCCCGAATACGAACCAGTACAAGCTGGCTGACCTGCGCCACCACATCCGCCGCTTGGATAAGGTGTTGTATAAGAACCGCTACTACAAGCAGGTTGTCCAGCGCCTCCGCATCCGCCCGAAGGTGGAGGTACTGGAAATTGACACCAGCTATTCTCCATCCAAGTTCCACCTTGCGATGAACAACTTGCCGCTGTCATTTGTCCGCCGTTTGGAGGAGGCGTATAAGTAGAATCTTGCGCCCTAGTTATTTCGACTATTGCAAAAAATAGACTTGCGATTATAAAAAATACAACAAAGGTTTTGAAAGTATCAAAAATTCTGATATTTCTCATTTTTACCAATTTAAAATTAATACGACTCGACGAATTTATAGAGACTAGTCAAATTTTATGTGTTTTTAAAACGAATGTCAATAAAAGTTATCCACAATTATGAGAAATGAGGAGTGAGATGTGAAGAGTGAGATAAAAAAATATTGAAAAGATGAAAAATAAATGTCAAAAACAACGAGTTGTTTTTGATGTCGAAAAGTTATTTTTATCTTTTCAACATTTCGACGCGTAAAACAATTAATTGTTTTACGCTTTATAATTTTAATAACGGGCAGGTGGTGGAACTGGCAGACACGCAGCGTTTAGGGCGCTGTGAGAGAAATCTCGTGGGAGTTCGACTCTCCCCCTGCCCAATTTTAGAAGTAGGAAATCGGATGTGAGAAGTTGGATTTATCTCATCTCTCACTACTATTTTTCCACACACTCAATATTAAAAAATCGGTTATTAAATGCGAGCCACCATAACTCAAAAACGGCGTTGGCAAACCTACAATTGGCGCTATGCCCAAATTCATCGCTGTTGTAAAAATAAACCTTATAGAAAAATGAATTAAAATCAAAAGTCCAAAAGTTTGCAAAAGCGGTTCGCTGTAAAATTGATTTTCCCGATAAATTGAAAAAAGAAATAAAAACACAGCAAACGAATAAATTAAAAATCCAAAAATTCCCCATTCCTCCAAAAAACTCGCTAATAAAAAATCTGTTTCAGATGACGGAAGAAATCCTAATTTTGCCTGCGTGCCTTGACCAAAACCTTTTCCCCAAAATCCAGCCGAACCAACCGCTATTTTAACTTGATTCAAATTATATCCAGACCCCAAAACATCTCTTTGTGGAAAAATCATCGTTATGATTCTTTCTTTTTGATAAGGCTTAAAAGCAAAAAACCACACAATTAAAAAAATTACAAAAATACCTAGCGCTATTTTTAAAAATTGCTTTATTGAAATAAAATTTAAAATCGCAAAAAACCAAGTTAAACTATAAAGCATTGTCATTCCAAAATCAGGCTGAGCTAATAGTAATAAAATCAGCGGCGCGATAATAAACAAACTTCCAGCAATATAAACATTTGATTTTAAGCGACTATTATATTTACTCAAAAAAATTGAAAGTAAAATTAGCAAAGACAATCTTGCGAATTCCGATGGCTGAATGCTAAATGTCCCAAAATTAATCCATGATTTGTTCGCCAAAAAAAGATTGATGAATAATGGAATAAAAGAAATCCCCATTACAATCCAAATATATGGAGCTCGCAAAATATTTTGATATTTTATAAAATAACTGCTAAAAAAAATTATTAGCGAAATCACCCAAAACAAAATTTGCCTTTCAAAAAAACCTTCTTTACCAATTGAAAAAAGTGTTGAAATCGAAATCAACATAAATATTAGGAGGCTGTATATGAGCGGGGAGTTTTTCATCGGATTAAAGTTCAGAAAATTCTTTTTGAGAAATATTTAGTTGCTTAATTATTTGACTGATAATTACCAAGCCGATGTCTTTGCCGTGGGGATTAGGTATAAAAATTTTGGCTTCGCCACATTTCATAAATTGATGCTTCCCGCCAGAATAAGGTCCATCAAAGCTTAATTTTCTTAACTTTTTTATCAATTCTTTTCTACTTATAGGCTTTAGCATTAACTTTTAAAAAAATACCAAAATCTCTCGGCTGTTTTCTTTCTTGTATATTCACAATCAAATATTCTTCCAACATTTCAGCGAGTTGGCTTCTTACATTTTCTATTGCCTTGCCTTGCGCGTAAATTCCGGACAATCCATTAATCCACCCAGCCCATTCTTTTACACTTTCATCAAATTGATATTCTGCTTTTTCAAGATTTTTTTCCACAAATTGTTGTATTTGCAACTTCATAAATAAATTATAGCACAAATGCTAATTAAAAATTTTATGTATTTTTACTTTTATCGCTCACCAATTAACTGCTGGGGGCGGATTGACTGGTGGTAATAATCCTAACCCAAAAATGTACGCCCGACGGGCGTACATTTTTGGGTTAGATTGGATAAAAAAATCTCCACAGAACTATTTAGTCACCATAGAGACCACTCTCCCGTAGCCCATCGTACCTACCCTGAAGATATCTGCGTTCTTCGGGATTTCTTTCATGGACTAACCTTGAAGCCACATTCTTTAACCTTTCTTGCTTAACATATTCTCTTATATTAGCACTTCCTGCGACAGGTTTTCTTCCGTCGCGATAACCTTCGCTGTATAAATCTCTTTCTTCGTCAGGCACTTCGATCACTCCTTTAGTTTTGAACTCTATAAAAAGTATATTACAAAATTAATTGTTAGTATTGAAAAAGATTGACTTCTGGTTCAAATATGACATCGAAAAACAATTTATTGTTTTCCTCTGCCGAAATCGATTTATCGCTTTCGGCGTTTTCTGGAATTCCAGAAAAAGGAGGCAGAGTTATATTTATGGTTTGCCTGCCAAGTGGTTCAAGATTTACAATTTCACTAATTGCTGTTCCTATAATATTTTCCGAACTATCTAATATCATAAACTTTAAAACAATATTTGAATATTCAAAATTGTCAGAATTTATTATTTCGGCTTTTATTGATTTAATGGAATTATCCATACCTACTTCAACTGAATCTATTACTGGCAAAAATTCATAATTCAGCAAATCAATCTTTACTTCTTTTGGCAGTTCTTCATTTTCTAACTTTTGCCAATTCTCGCGAGGAAAATCCACCTTAAAATAAACCGATGAAATTAAAAATTCAGGCGCTTCCCTGTTTGCGATTACAATATATTTTCCTTGACTTGGCAGTATAAAACTTTTTCCAGTCGCTTCCCTTATTTCTCCATTATTACCTGTAATTACAAATTTATAATTAAATTCTTTCACTCCATAATTAACATTTGAATTTTCAACTTCTCCAATTAAATCCATCGTGCCGTCTTCATAAATCAAATATTTATTAAACATTGTTTTTAATGGACTTAATTTAAAAACATCGCAACTTATACAAGGTTTTCCGCAATCAATTCCTTCCTCGCCTTGATTTTGTTTTTTGTCAAAACAAGTCGCTTTTGGCTTAAAAATTAAAAGAATTAAAATCAATCCAATTAAAATAATATTCACAAAAACAACCCCGTAAAAAAATTTTTTCCTCTGCCTCCAAGTCATCAATTTAATTTTACAATATTATTTATAAATATTATGAGTTCCAATTTCTAAAAACAAAACTTTATCACCGTTAAGAAAAACGAATGTCAAAAATGTTAAAACATTTTTGACGCTGAAAAACGGAAAAATTTGTTTTCCGTTTTTCAGCAGTGATGCGATAAGAATTATCTATTTCAAATGCCCAAGATTTTTTGTGTTTTCCGTGTAATTTATGAGTTTTTAATCTGCTATCAAAAGCATCTTCCCTGAACAACATCTCTTTATTTATCGCTAATTTTTTAATTTGTATAGGGAGTTTCTTGTATTGCTTCTCAAATTTTTTAGATACCTTTACGAGAGTTATTCGCATATAAAA
>JBBTQG010000021.1:0-5628 GCA_038065795.1 Patescibacteria group bacterium
AAATTTATTTCCCATTCACCCATAGTTTTGCCTTGATGATTTTACCCGATTTATGAGAAAGGCTACTATATTTTTTTTCAATTTCTTTTTGCTCCGTAGCTGAAACATTTGGTAACAACAAAGCCCTCCACTTCATAAGTTGATTTTGAAATGTCTCACTGACGCTCTCTCTTATTAAATTTTTAAGTTTATTTTCCGATATTGTTATATTCATTTTAAAATTTTGAATTTTGAACACTGTTTAATTATAAAACGATTTATCAATAAAATCAAGTATTCAATTACAATAATTTTGCTCCCCTAAATAGCACATCAGCTTTTTCTCTAAACTTTTCTGATAATTCAAAATCTTCATCTGAAAATTTTTGAATTTTTATTCTGTCTTGTTCATCTGTAATTTTTGCTTTTCCGCCTTTTAATAATGATGTTGCAAATTCCCGAGATTTTCTTTGAAAGTTTTCTGCAGCATTTCTTTCACATTCTGCTAATGCCCATAATTTTTCTTTTTCACTCATTTGACTAAATTCAAGATAGGCAACTAAAATATGCCCGTCGGCACCATCTTGTTTATATTCTTCAATGATATGTTTTAATTCTTCGCCTTCTGTTTTACTTTTAAAAAAAGGATTTCTTCCTTTTTTTATTTTTTCTAGCATTGATCTATTATCCATTTTTTCTAACGCTACCATTCTATATGATTCGTAAATTTCTCTAGCTTCCCTAATAGTCCTTTCGTCATTAGATTCTATATCCTTTTTTTCAAATTGTGTATTTGATAATTGTTCCATATTAAATTTTTGTATTTATTTTTTATGGCAAATACGGCAACAGCGCCATTTGTCTGGCGCGCTTTATAGCAGTAGCGAGTTTTCTCTGGTGCTTTGCGCAAACACCTGTTTGACTTTTTGCGCGAATTTTCATACCAGCAGAAATAAACCTCCTTAAAATATCTGTATCTTTATAATCAATCTTCTTCGAATTTTGTGAACAAAAATAACAAGTCATGATATAAAAAAGTATATCATATTTTTTTATAAATTTTAAATATCACCGAATTCCTGCCCCGAATTTATCCATCAAAGAATGAGCAATTTTTTGCATTATTTTATTAATTTCATCATCTGTCAAGCTTCTATCTTTAGCCCTAAAAACAAGCCTAAACGCTATACTCTTTTTATCAGGCATATCCTCTGGCTGATAAACATCAAACAAATTTACACCCTCAAGCATCTCACCGCCCAAAAATTGGATTTCACTTTCAATATGATCAATCTGTGAAATTTCTGGCACAATCAAAGATACGTCTCTTATGATTGATGGGAATTCAGGAATTGGCTTATATGCTGATTCCCTTCTCATATTTTCCAAAACTATACCTAAGTCAAATTCTCCAACAACAACTCTTTGGTCTAAATTATAAAAATTAGAAAGCTCATTATTTAAAAGCCCGACAAATCCAATAGCGGTTTCTCCGTCTAAATGAATATCAGCTGATGATTCAAAAATATCTATATGCGAATTTTTAATGTGCGCATCGATGCCTATTTTTTCAAAAAACAATTTAATCAATCCGTTTGCTTCAAGAAGCATGTCTTTTGTATCTGGCAAACTTATTAAAAACCCAAGTTTTTGATTTTCAATAATCGCCGAAAACGATTTATCGTTTTTGGCGTTATTTTTTACAAATTTAGCGCAATGTCCTGTTTCAAAAATTCTTATTTCTCTATTTGAATGCGTATTAATTTTTACATTTTTAATTAAATTTAAAAAAATCACTGGTCTAAAAACCGAGTATTTACTACTTACTGGATTTAAAACCCTTACAGCTTCCTGTGCGTTAAAAATTTTCTCCAAATTTACTAAATCTTCATCGCCAATAAAGCTATAATTTAAAACCTCATCAAACCCAGACGCTGTAATAATTTTTTTAACTAAATCGTCTAATACGAGAGTTTCATCTTCTTTTGGAAAAGTTCTTGTTGCGGGTAATTCGTTTTTTATTTTATCCCAACCTTCGATTCTGATAATTTCTTCAATTAAATCTTCTTCTATCTTTAAGTCAAGTCTCCATAATGGAGGAGAAATATACAAGTACGCGTTTGTTTGTTTTATTATCTTACAGCCGATTTTTTTAAAAATAGCTTCAATTTGTTTTGAGGATAAATCAAAACCAGAATACTCTTTTACTTTATTAAAATGCAAAAATATATTTAACGGCTTTGGCATTTCTCCTAATTCTATTTTGCCAGATGTTATTTTCCCTCCAGCTGTTTTTTGTATTAAATTTACTAATTCATCAACGACCAACGAAGAATTCATTACTGGAATACCTCGTTCAAATCTATGAGACGCGTCTGTTTTTAAATCTATTTTCTTGCTAACAGCTCTTATTGATGATGACTCAACAATCGGAGCTTGAATTAAAATATTTTTTGTTTTTAAAGTTATTTTTGCCAACTCTCCACCCTGAATTCCGACAAGGTCAATAATTTTTCCATTATTTTCAATTACAACAGAACCAACTGGCAACTCAACCTTTTTACCAGACAAAGATTGAAAAACCTCTCCTTCTTTTGATTCGCGAATTATTAATATCAATTCGCCGCTTCCTCCCAAGGCGGACAAGCCTTTGGCTTGGGAGCGAACCGACTGCGGTGACTGAAGGGAACTTACTCGCAACATATCTAAATCAAATATATGCGCAGGCGCTCCATATTCAATCATTGCAAAATTACTCAAATCAACCAGTAAATCCACAGAATTAAACCCATAAAACTCAACGAATTCTTTTAGCCATTGCGGAGACTTTTGATTTTTTACATCCAGCATCACTCTGCCAAAATAATTTAAACATTTTGAAGTTTGAACTTTAACTTTTACGAACTTAAATAAATTAATTTTGCTTTCCTTAATTTTTATCTGCGGAGGTGTTTGCGAAAATTTTGTTATTACACTGATTTCTCTTGATAATCCAATCAACGACGCTGAATCTGGATATCTGTTTGGCATAATTTCAATATCACAAACCTTGCCGTCAAAAATAGTTTCATATGATTTCACATTTAATTCTTCGGTAACTTTTTTCCAATTCACTTCGCCACTAATATAATTTTTTAAATCTTTAATCCTGAATTTCATTTAATTTAATTGAATTGCTTAATAAATCGTAAATCGCTTGAATGGAATAATCTTATATCGTCAATTTTATATTTCAACATAATTATTCTATTTAATCCAAATCCAAACGCATATCCATAATTTTCTTTTGAATTAATTCCGCCATTTTCTAAAACAACTGGATGAACCATTCCAGCTCCAGCAACTTCTATGAATCCGCTATTTTTACATGTTAAGCAACCTTTTCCAGCGCAAAATAAACAACCCAGATCAACTTCCAATCCCGGTTCAACAAACGGAAAATATCCCGGTCTAAATCTAACCTTTAATTTTTCTTCAAAAAATTCTGAAAAAAATTTTTCAAAAATTCCTTTTAGCTCAGTTAAGTTTGCATTTTCCGCGACAGCTAAACCTTCTAATTGATGAAATTCAAAATCATGACTTCGGTCTGTCGCTTCCTGCCTAAAAACTTTTCCGGGAATAATAATTCTAAACGGAGGTTTGTTTTCTTTCATAAATTTAACCTGATGCGCGCTTGTCTGTGTTCTAAATAACAAATTATTTTTCAAACGAGAATTACTAGAATCTACCCAGAGCGTATCCTGTAAATCTCTTGCTGGATGACTGCTCGGAATGTTTAAAGAGTCAAAGCACTCATACTCGTTCACAATTTCAGAAGAATCAGCAACACTAAACCCTAATCCCATAAAAATTTTTTTAATTTTTTCAAAAGATATTGATATTAGATGCAAATTTCCGATTAATGGCTTTTTGCCGGGATGCCTAAAATCAAATTTCGTTGTTTTAATTTCTTTAAATTTTATTTCCAAATCTTCAACAATTTTTTCCACTTCATTTTTAATAAAATTCAAATATTTTCCTAAATTTTTTCTTTCCTCTTCCTCAAACTCAACAATTTTGTCCAGGCAATCTTTTAAAATTCCTTTTCTGCCTAAAAATTTAACTCTAAAATCTTCTAACTCATGCGAATTCTTTATTCTATCCCTTATCTGATTTGCTTCTATTAATATTCTTTCAAGCTGTTCCTTCATAAAATTATTATAAGGCAAAAAAATCCCCGTCTTCATCAAGCCACTCAAGGAGCCACTTAGGTTTTGGCGGGTTAGGAGACGGGGTTCGCGGAGTTGAATTCAGTAACCGAGCAAAAAGTCCGGAAACTACTATCAGCGACAGCAAAACTACCATGAAAACAACTGCTGCTGAAATAACCAACAGATTAAACACATTTAAAGAATTACTCGAGAAATCCTTTATCAAATCCTTGGATAGCACTACTGTCCTCCTTGCCCAAAATGATGCGATGTCTACATAAATTATACTACAACTGCAATGCTTCCGTTAAAGTTTCTGGGTCTAAAAATTCAATTTCTCCGCCTAAGGGAATTCCGCGTTTTGGTCTAATAATTTTGATTTCTGGGAATTGTTTTAAAATTTTTTCAATATCTTTAAGCGTTGGTTCTGCTTCTCGCGTAAATGGCATAGCCAAAATAATATTTTTTAAACTTTTATCCTGCTTTATTCTATTCTCTAAATTCTTTATTCTGTCTCTTATCAATTCTTTATCTTCATATGGAAGAATCAATCCTCCAAGAACAAAATAAAGTCCATTATATTTTTTTGTTGCTTCTATTGTTACAAAATCAGTTTCTCGCGCGACAATGCACATCGTTGTTTTGTCTCTTTTTGAATTATCGCAAATATCACAAAAATCTCCTTCTGTGGTTGGAAAAAAACAAGATTTACAAAAACTTGTTTGAGCTTTAATTGTGCTTAATGTATCCAAAAAAGAGTTTTGAAATTTTTTGTCAGATTTTAAAAACCAAAAAAATAATCTCCAAGCTTGCCTTGGTCCAATTTCAGGAAATTCATCTAATAATTGCACAAATCGCTTGAATATAGGCGGTAGCATTAATTACATTTTAAAGCTAAATATCAAATTTTCTTGATTATAATTATGTTAGTCATATGCTACACGAAAGGAGATTATAGCGATGACAGAGAAAGATACGCGCTCATATTTTTTTAAACTTCACGACAAAGATATTAGAAACACCGAAATAGCAATCGCGCTCGCAAGAAAAGGAGCGGGGATTTCCATTACCGTCCGTGGAGACATTCTCAGGATTAGTGGCGAGACAGAATGCATGGGGATACGAATCAACCCGTATCTTCTGTCACTAAGACTAGTGCCGGGGAATGCTATGTCGGAAACTCTAGTGAGGCGAGCTAAGGTAATCGGAGCGCTGAAAGATGATGCCCCAAATGAAGAACAAATCGCAGCAGCGGCATAAGGGCATCGCGCCTCACCACAACTACGCGCATTGAGAAATTGATGCGCGTCCTCTTTGTTGTAAACTTAATGTAGTTCAATTTCCTGCATTTCATTTTCAAGAGAATAAAACGCAACTGTATCTGAATCAAAATAAAGATTTATAACTCCTAATGGTCCGTTCCTATGCTTTGCGATAACTATGTCAGCCTGATTTGCGG
>JBBTQG010000022.1:0-2025 GCA_038065795.1 Patescibacteria group bacterium
ATGGATGATTTGGCAAAAAAAATCCTGCGTGATGAATTCTGTCCGCCATTGGAAATGACGCCTTTCCATATCTATTGTACCAAAACGGATGAAGTCCTAAATTCCCCGCTGAAAATATCCTTGTCTCAATTCCATTATCTTCAAGGGCTTTCACTATCGCTTTTCTTTCTATTGTGCTTTTTGCCAATGCTCCGAAATGAATACTGCAAACAACAGATGATGAATCTGACTTTTGATAATAAAGTACATCGCCGAATAATTTTTTATAAAGCGCGTGATTTTCACTTCGTCTTTTTATGAGCCACTCCATTTTATCAATTTGTCTAATTCCCAAAAACGCATTTAAATCGGTTGAACGAAGATTAAATCCAGGTTCATAAAAAACAAACGGCGCATGAAAATTTTCAATATTATATTTTTTTATAAGTTTATTGTGCGCGCTTTTATCTAAATCTTTTCCCCAGCCATGACTTCTTGCCATCAACATAATATCATTGAATAATTTATTATTAGTTGAAACCAAACCTCCCTCAATAGTTGAAAGCTGATGACCAAAATATAATGAAAAACTTGCCATATCTCCGAATGTCCCAACTTTTTTTCCTTTATACGAAGAGCCCATAGCGGCGCAAGCGTCTTCTAAGAGCACAAATCCATATTTCTTTTTTAATCTCATCAATTTTTCCATTTTATGAGGAACGCCTAAAACTTGAACCATAATAACAGTGCTAGGATTATGTTTTTTTAATAAAATCTCTAAATGATCTAAATCTAATCCAAAAGTTTCTTTATCGGCTTCACACATTATCGGCTCAAATCCAAATTGAATTGCGGGCGCAATTGTTGTAATCCAGCCAACAGACGGCACAATAACTTTTTTATTTTTTAAAACTCCTGAAAGCAAAAGCGTATAAAACATTAACAAGTTTGCGGATGAACCCGAATTACAAAAAATTGAATATTTTTTTCCAAGCCAATCGCTCCATTTTTTTTCAAATTTCAAAGTTAGCTCGCCTTTTGTAAGTCGTGGATATTTTTTAAGCCACTTAATCAGCGCGTCAATATCTTTATTATCAATTGTATCCTCCGCGAGATGATATCTAACTTTCATTTTTTATTTTTTAAGAATTACTGAAATTTCGCTTGAAAATACTCCGCATTTTTTTCTTGTTCCTATTGCAAAAGCAAACAAAATTCTGTTAAGCCAATATAAAATTATTTCATGCGTAAATCTTACAATATCCTTAAAATTTTCAATTGCTATAAGCTTACCAGATTTTGCTATAACCTGCAAATTATAAAGTTGCGCTAAATTTACAAAGTTTTCAAAAACAAAACTTGTTCTATGGGTCATATCATAATATCGCTGCGCTGAAGCTATTATTGTTTCAGCGCAGGGTGTAGAAATCCATATTTCTCCATCTATATTTAATTTCTCAACCATTGCTTCAAATAAATCTATAAAATAATCTCTTTCAAGATGCTCTAATACATGCGAAATGTGAATGCAGTCAAATTTTTTATTTGATTCTTTTAATACTGAAAGCGCGTCATTTTCTTTTATAAACTCTGATTGATTTGGAAAATATTTTTCAAATCTTTCAACCATCTGTTTATTGGGTTCTGAGCCGAGATATTCTTTTATGCCTTTTCGTTTTACAAATTCATAAAAAGTTCCAGAACCAACCCCAATTTCAAAAAAAGAGGATTTTGATAAATTTAATTTTGTATTTTTAGCAAACCACTCAAACCTTTTTAATTCATCCGGGGATTGACTATCCGGGTAAGTATCAACCCAAGTAATGCAGTTGCGTTCATTGAATAAATTTTGAATCTTATCTATTCTTTTATCCATTATGAATTTAAATTATGCGTTGAGATATTCGTTTGCGGTCTTGATAATTGCTTCTTCGTCTATATTATTAATTTTATGCAAATAATCTCTGTCGCCTAAATCAAATATATGTTTATCGTCAACTCCTAAATTCTTAAATTTCACAGCCAATTGATTTTCATTTATTATTT
>JBBTQG010000023.1:0-7745 GCA_038065795.1 Patescibacteria group bacterium
TTTTTTAATTTAATAGTAAGCAAACAAGTAGGGGAGGGGCAGGAAGAAAAGTTTGAAAAAGGACACTACATTATTTTGTTAGGCAAGCAACAAGATGCTGAGGGTAAAAAATTCTCTGTGTATCTGGAACTTTTGCGAGATGATTATCTACGAGGTGGTTATGCACATGATAAAGATATGTCAAGTATTAAGCTTGCAAAGATATTTTGTTAAATAAGCTCTTAATTAAATTCGTGTATTTTGAATTTTTGAGTTGTGTAGTTTCTACATAACATCAGATGTAGTATTTTGGTATTAATAATTATTTTTTCGGTTTGATTTGTTTTAAAAATGAAACTTTGTTATAATGTTTGCGTGAAACATTTTTTGGTTGCGTTAAAATTAAAAATTTAAATTATTGATAGCTTGAAATAATTTTAAATTTTTAAGTGTATTTTTTTACTTTTTCATTTTTGCATGTTAAAAAATAAAATTTCAATTTTATTTTTTAACCACGAAATATCAATAATAAATTAACGATAATGAAATTTCGCGATTTTAATTTGAAATGTCAGGGCATTCGCATTGGAGTCAAGTAAAACATAAAAAAGCTATTACTGATGTAAAAAAGGGTCAGTTGCGGTCTAAATTGATGAACGGTATTTATATTGCGTTGAGAGAAGGGAATAATCCTGAAACAAATGGAAAACTGCGAACAGCAATTGAAAGGGCGAAGGATTTTGGAATTGGGCAGGATACAGTTGAGAGAGCGTTGGCCAAACCTGAAAAAACGGATATTGAAGAAGCAATTTACGAGATTTACGGACCGAACGGGACAGCTTTTTTAATTAAAGCTCAAACCGATAGTAAAAACAGAACAACCGGAGAAATAAAACATTTGATTTCTAATTTTGGTAAATTGGCAGAACCGGGAGCGGTTATATGGATGTTTGAAGAAAAGGGAATAGTTGAAGTTTTAAAGGATAGCGCTGATGATTCGTTAATTGTTCAGCTTTCAAATTTTGGATTAGAAGATTACAAAGAAACAACAGGAGATGATGGAGAAAAAATAATAATGTTGATATGTGAGCCAAAAAATGTTTTTGAGCTTAAAAAAGCCGTAGATGACGCCGGAGTTAAGGTTGAATTATATGAGGTTCAATTTTTGCCAAAAACATTAGTAAATTTAGGCGATACAGAGCGAGCAAATCTGGATAAATTTATAGATAAAATATTAGAGCATCCGGATGTTTCCTCAGTTTTCGTTAATACCGATTAGCTATTGACAAATTTTTTTTCATACCTTATGATATTATCATCAAGCTGAAAAGCCGAAAGGCTTACCTTTCGGCGCTGAAAACAATTTGTAGTTTTCAGCATTCCCTACACATAATTATTTTATATGGCGGAGGATAGAAACAACAAGTTGTTTCTATCGCCAAAAAATAAAAAAATGTATTATTTTTTGTCATTTTCAGCGTGAATTTATTCACCCATTAAAATAGGTCGGATTAAATTTTTTTAACCAGACTTTTCGATGAAAAACAACTTTGGTTACGAGTTTGACAAATCGTCTCTTTTGGTCGGAGAACCAGAACCAGAACCAGAAGCAGAAGAATTGGATACAGACATAGAAAGTGATGCAGATTTATTGGAAGGCGATGAAGATTTGGATGATTTTGAAATAGATGATGACGATGTTGATATTGATGACGACGAAGAAGATGCATAAATAATTTGTTCGGAAATTTATACAATCACCCCGCGTTTTTATTTCTAATATGAAATATAGGCGCGGGGTGATTAAATTGGTATATAATGGTTTTATGGAGGCAACTAATAGCAAAAATAATGGAGAGAAAATATTTAATAAGCAACAAACAAAATATTTTATCAAGTTGTTCACAAATGATTTTATTGCAAAATATCTTGCCAAAAATAAAAATCTCGTTGTTGTTTTTGAAGGAGAACTTGGAGCTGGAAAAACACAGATTATTAAATGGATTGCAAAAAATCTTGGCATAAAGGAAATTATTCAAAGCCCAACATTCGCGCTTTGGAAGGGATATAAATTTAAAATAAAAAATAAAGAATTTTTTATGAATCACATTGATTTGTATAGATTGAATAATCCAAAAGATATTTTTAAATTAGGTTTAAGAAAAAATTTAAAAGAACCGAATAATGTATTTTTTATTGAATGGGGAGAAAAGATTAAGAAATTTTTGTCAGCACCGTTTGTTGGGTTTAAAATATCAATTGAAAAAAATAACAAAAGAAAAATAATAATTAATGGATAAAAATAAAATAATTTTATTGGATACTCATGCGATATTGCACAGATTTTATCATGCTTTGCCGAGAATGGAGAGCCTCGACGGAACTCCAACGCAGGCTGTCTATGGATTGACAAATGTTCTATTAAAAATTATTGATGAATATAAACCAATAAAGCTTTTTGCGTGCTTTGACAGACCAGAAGCGACAAATAGAGAATTAGTTTACAAGGAATATAAAGCTCATAGACCTGCGACAAAAGATGATTTAAAAGTGCAGATAGAGTTAGCAAAAAAACTTTGTGAAAAATTTAATGTGCCGGTTTTTGAAAAAGCTGGATATGAAGCCGAAGATTTTATTGGCTCTATAATAAAAAATATAAAAGCAGAATTAGAAACTCAAATTATTGTTGTGACTGGCGATTTAGATACTTTGCAATTAGTTGAAGGCGATAGGGTGGTGGTGTGCCTTTTGAAAAAAGGATTTACAGAGACTGACATATATAATGAAGCAAGAGTGATTGAAAGATTTGGATTTGCGCCAGAATTATTGCCTGATTATAAAGCGTTGGTTGGCGACCAATCTGACAACATAAAAGGAATTGCGGGTATAGGCGCAAAAAAGGGGACAGATCTTGTTCAAAAATTTGGGGTAGTGGAAAATATTGTTCAAAACGCCAATCTTATCAAAGAGGAAAAAATAAGAAATGAAATTTTGGGAAACAAGGAAATTTTGTTTTTAAATAAAAGCCTAACCACAATCAATAGGGATATTAGTGTTGGAATTTTAGGGGAAAATTATGTTGGAATAGATAAAGAAAAGATTTTACCATTTTTAGGTGAATTAAATTTTAAATCAATAGTTCGAAGATTGGAAGCGGGAGGCGGGAAGCGGGAGATGGGAGATGATGTAAATTATAAAATTGATTTTGAAACAGATATTAAAAAATTTGAAAAAAGTTTATCTGAAAACTTAGAATACATAATTTTTGTTTCTGACGGAGAAAATTTATGTGTTAAGTCAGATATTTTTTACAAAATAAAACCAAGCGCAGAAATTTTAAAAAATATATTAAATTCTCCTTGCAGAAAAATAACTTTTAATTTTAAAGATTTGTTAAAAATAATACCCGAAAATAATTTCGTAGGTGAATTTGACGCAAATAATGTGGCAGATATAAAAATTGCTTTTTCAATCGTTTATTCAGTTTCTACCGCGGCAAATTTAAATAAAATTATAGGTTTTTATACTGGAAAGATTTATTCAGATGTTGAAGCAATTTCAGAATTTTTAAAATTAGGGAAAGAAGCAATTATTAGTTTGGAAAAACAAATAATAGAAATGAATTCTAATGATACATATGAATTGGAAAAGTCGTTAATCCCTGTTCTCGCGAGAATGGAAGTAAATGGTTTATTTTTGGATTCAAAAAATATTGAAGGGTTTAAATTTTTTCTTACAACAGCGTTAAAAAAATTAAGCGCAGAGATAGTTAATTTAGCAGGAGAAGATTTTAATATAAACTCGCCAAAAGTTATAAGAAGTATATTGTTTGAAAAATTAAAAATTTCAACAAAAGGAATTTCAAAAACTCCAAAAGGCGAAATTTCAACGGCTGAATCGGAGCTTTTAAAAATAAGAGGCGCGCATCCTATTGTTGAAAAAATTTTAGAGTATAGGGAATTAAATAAAATTTTAACAACTTATACCGATTCCTTAACAAATTCAATTGACGAAAAAACAAATAGATTGCACACTCATTTTGAGCAAATTGGAGCTGCAACTGGAAGAATTACATCACAAAATCCTAATTTACAAAATATTCCAGTTAAGGGGAATCTTGCCAGTGAATTACGAAAATGTTTTAAGGCTAGCGAAAATTACTCTTTTATCGGGCTAGATTATTCACAAATTGAGCTACGATTGGCCGCGCATTTGTCGGGAGATGAAAATTTAAAACTTGCCTTTTTGGGGAACATTGATGTGCATTCTTTGACCGCGAAATTATTGTTTAAAAAAGATGACGAAAAAAGCAGAAGGTTTGCAAAAATTACTAATTTTGGAATTATTTATGGAATATCAGCGCAAGGGCTAAAAGAAAGATTGAGGATTAGAAGAGATGAAGCACAAAATATTATTAACGATTATTTTTTAAAATTTTCAGGATTAAAACAAATGCGAGATGAATTTATTGAAAAAGCGAAAACTAAAGGGTATTCGGAAACTTTATTTGGAAGAAAAAGATTTATACCTGAAATAAATTCAGGCTCGTTTAGGGAAAGAGCAGCAGCAGAACGAGCCGCAATTAATATGCCTATACAGGGATTGAACGCAGATATTATAAAAAAAGCGTTGATTGAAATTGATAAATTTTTGATTGAAAAGAAATTTTATCCAGCTCAGGCAAAAATAGTTTTACAAATCTATGACAGCATAATTTTAGAAGTAAATGATATTATAATTAAAGAAGTGGAAGATGAAGTAAAAAAAATTATGGAAAATGTTGTTAAATTGTCAGTTCCAATGCAAGTAAAAATAAACATCGGAAAAGATTTAAGTAAAATCTAATGCTTATTAGAAAACCAGAGCTAATTTTTAATGTTTAATCAATAATTTTAATTTTTAATGTTTCTTAGAAAAAAAGACGAACAAATAAATATTTTTGAAATAATAACTCCCGCCTTTAACACCTTAAATGATGCTGTTGTTTTTTATAATAAAAACTTTAAAGTTTCATATTTCAATGAGAAATTTAAAAGTTTAGTAAATTTAACCGATGAAGACATAAAAGATGTTGAAATTGGAACATGGATGATAAACGATAAAAAATATGAAAGACTCGCGTTAGTTTTTTTTCCGTCTCTTGTATCAAAAAATATAAAAACTATTCAGAGTAAGCCAATAGAAATTATTGAAGCTGAAATAAAAATTCCAGAAGAACTTTATTTTAAAATAGCGAATTCAGAAGTTATGTTTTTTTACAAAAAATATTTTATAAAAGTAATTACAGACAAAACAGAATTGATAAAAAAGGAAAAAGAAGCGGCTGAATTTTTACAGATGGCGGCTCATCATATACGAACCCCGTTAGGTGAGATAAAATGGGCCATAGAATCAATAAAACACGACTCAAATGGCGATAATTCAGAACTCATAAATTCAACATTAAAAATAATAGATAACACGGTTTTACTTGCAGAAGGAATTCTTTTAAATTCTCAGGTTGAAACAGGGAAGATAAAAATTTCCGAAGAAGAAAATAATATCAGCGAAGTGATAAAAAATTTACTCGAACTTTTTGAAGAAATAATAAAGGAGAAAAAGATATTTGTAAATTTGAATGTAGATTTAGATGTTTCAATATTTAAATTTGATAAAAGGATTTTATCAGTTTTACTTTACGCGCTTATTGAAAATGCTGTTGTGTATAATAAAGAATCTGGAAAGATTGATATTAATGTTGAAAGATTAAAAAATGAACAGATGGTACGAATTTCAATTACAGATTCAGGTTTCGGAATTTCAGAGTTTGAACAGAAAAAAGTTTTTGAAAAATATTTTAGAGGTAAAAAGGCGATTGAAATAAAATCTAAGGGGTTTGGACTGGGGACTTATTTGAGCAAAAAATTAACTGAATTATTGGGTGGCTCCATAGAACTCTCGTCAAAACCAAATGAAGGAACCACTATTTTTGTTAGAATACCTATAAAATAGCAATATCAAAAATGCCGAAAAATATAATAACATTTTTTTAGCAACTTTTAGCAATCAGAGTTATAATTTAATAATATATTAACTCTATTCCAATGTTAGAAAATGTAATTACAAGATTTGCTCCATCGCCGACGGGATTCTTGCATCTTGGTAGCGCAAGAACCGCGTTATATAATTTTTTGTTCGCGCGAAAAAATAATGGAAAATTTATTTTAAGAATTGAAGATACCGACAAAGAAAGGTCAAAACGGGAATTCGTTGACGATATTGTTGAAAATTTGAAATGGCTTGGATTAAATTTTGATGAGATTGTAAAACAATCCGATAGAAGTGAAATATACAAAAAAGTAATTGAAGAACTTTTAGAAAAAGATAAAGCGTATAAATGTTTTTGTTCAAAAGAAAAACTTGAAGAAAAAAGACAAGAGCAAATTTTAAAAGGCGAAGCTCCTATTTATCAAGGAATTTGCAGGAATTTATCAAAAGAAGAGGTAGACATTAACCGCGCGAAAAATATCCCATATATAATAAGGCTCAAAATAACCCTTCAAAAAATAACATTTGTTGATTTATTGCGTGGCGAGATTGATGTTGTGGCTGAACAATTGGGTGATTTTGTGATTGCAAAAAGTAAGACAGAACCATTATTTCATTTAGCAACGCCTGTCGATGACCATTTTATGGGAATAACCCACATTATTCGTGGCGCTGACCATATTTCTAACGCTTCAAAGCAAATTCTTATTTTTAAGGCAATGGGCTGGGATATTCCTGTTTTTGCTCATATACCTTTGATTTTGGGCGGCGAAGGAGGAAAACTTTCTAAAAGGCAGGGAGCAAAAAGTATTGGAGACTATAAAGTAGAAGGATATTTGCCAGAAGCGATTAATAATTTTCTTGTGCATTTGGGGTGGCATTCAAAAACAGATAAAGAACTTTTTAGCTTGGAAGAAATGATTGAGGAGTTTGATTTAAAAAGGGTTCAGAAAAAAGCCGCTGTGTGTAATTTAAATAAACTTACTTGGGTTAATAAATTTTTTATAAAGAAAAAACTAGCGGGTGAAATTATTGACAAAATAAATTTGACGGATTTTGTAATTAAAGAAGGAGATGAGTATAAAGCGCCGAATGGAATTGTGTACAATAAAGAGCAGATGTTAAAAATTATTGAATTAGGAAAAGAGCGCGCAAATACTTTAAATGATATTCTAAAAACTGCGTCGTTCTTCTTTAAAAATTTTGATTATGACAAAGAGTTGCTAAAATGGAAAAGTTTTTCTTATGAAGAAATTGAAATATCTCTTGAAAAAATTTACAAAGCATTTTCCGAATTAAGCGACAATACATTTACAGAAGAAAAATTAAAAGAAATTTTGGATTCACTAAATTCAGATAAAGGATTATCGTATTTTCCATTAAGAGTCGCTCTTACTGGACTCTCTGCATCTCCGCCACCAGTTGAAATCGTGTTAATTATTGGCAAAGAATATACTATCAAGCGTATTGGTAGAGCTATTGACAAGCTAAAATAAATCGGTTATAATCAAATCAGCTCTTGCTTATATTAGGAGAGACTACTAATCAAGGAGGATGATGACTATGAAATCTACAAGCGACCAGTATGCCGACGAGGAGGTGGCGTCCAGTCACGCGTATCCTTCGGGGTATGTCGTGAAGGATATCGCCAAGCAGGTCAGTCGCCTCCGCGAGCTCTTTCCGGAGCTCGTCGGAGCTGACGAGCAGATTTCCAGCAAGCCGCTTCCCCCGAACGCCGA
>JBBTQG010000024.1:0-18419 GCA_038065795.1 Patescibacteria group bacterium
ACGCGTGGTAATCCTACGATGAAGGCAAAATTTGAAGAGCTTTCTGACACTGATAAAACAACATAAATAGATAGGCGGCGCGCCAGTTTCACTGGCACGCTTGTCCGCCTTTGGAGGGAAATTCGACGGCGGCGGAACCCTTCGACTTCGCTCAGGACAAGAAGCGAGCCTGCCTGTCGGCAGACAGGGGCGGGCAATCCCGCCAAGGCGGGATCAAAATTCAGCGTCCCCACTTCGCTAAAGCTACGAGGGGCACGTCGGATTTTCGCTAAAAAAAGTTCGCCTGCCGGTAGACAGGGATTTCATTCAGGGTTCGGAGCAATTAAAAATAACCCGATTTTTTGCAGGTTATTTTTCATACTCATCGTGGAGTTAGAACTTTTTGAGATATAGTGAGTAGCAGGGTAGGGTAAAATTTATTGACATATAAGTTTATAATATATGATATAATTTAAATTTACAGAAGTAAAAGTAAAACTATGCTTCAGTTCTCCACAACAATACATAAGTAAAATGTTAATTATTCAATAATACAATGCTTCGTAAAACCCAATATAATTTAGCAAAATTTTTCAATTTCCCGATAGAGGCGGAGCGTAATTATCGTGTTCAATCTATGCATAATGAGATACAAAAAATCGGTGGTTTAAAATTTAAAATTCAAAAAAATAACGAGGGATGGATAGCAGAGTGTGACAACCCTAAGGGCATTATTACCGGTGGAACTAATCCGAAAGTAACAGACGAGGAAATTAATTCGCAGATAAAAGATGCCATCTTTACTGCATTTGGTATTCCTCCGTATCTTTCAAAAGACAGCTTACTAAGAAAAACTGGAGAACCAATTGTCATTGAAGAAGAAAGAGTATTTGCATAATATAAATTTACAAGATTATGACGGAAGAAAGAATAAAACGAAAGGATTTGTGGCAAGCTATTGGAAAGATACGGCAGAACGATTGGGGTAAGGCTGCTCAAAAATTAGGATTGGATTTTAGTAATTCATGGGGAAGGGGATCACACGGCGTTATTCGCGATCCAAAATTTCCAGATCTCTCTGATACAAGGGGTTTCATAACAACTATTCAAAAGAATTTAGGGAAACAACACAATCAAAGAATTTTTAAACAATTACTAGATTATGGTATGAAGCTTGGTATCAATGAAGACGATATTTGGAAAGCATTGGGTATGTTGTAGTTTTAGGCAACTACATTGGTTTCAAATTCGGTATATAAATATATTCGTTCTCTTGCTGGATTATGATTCTAACATTGTCCACGATGCGGAGCCATCGTGCACGAATAGATACAAGAGCTTTTGCTTTCTTTTTATTCATCGGATTTCTTGCTGGTTTTTTTATTATACAAATTTTAACCCAAAAATTCCCGAGTAAGGCTCGGGAATTTTTGGGTTGGGAGAGGGTGAGAGTCTTTCATCAAAAGTGGTAAAATAAATTTATGATAGTAGCTAATTGTGAGGATATAATTATATTGTCAGGGGTTATTAACTAATTGTAAAAAACTATGATTAAAGAATTTAAACAATTTTTGCTACGTGGAAATGTTGTAGATCTATCTGTTGGTGTTGTGGTTGGCGCGGCTTTTGGAACTGTTGTGAGCGCGCTTGTTTCGGATTTATTAACCCCGTTAATATCGGCTGTTGCTAAGGCTCCAGATTTTGGCGGACTTTCATTTGTGATAAATGGCAGTAAATTTATGTATGGTCATTTTATAAACGCAGTCGTTTCTTTTATTTTGGTTGCCGCCTCTGTTTTCTTTTTTGTGGTTAAGCCAATAAATGTGCTTATTTCTAAATCTAGAAAAGAACCGCCAGCAGATCCCACTGTTAAAAAATGCGTTGAGTGTATGGGAGAAATTCCAATCAACGCTAAGCGGTGTATGCATTGCGCGCAGGTTGTGATCTAATTGATTTTTAAAAATGAAAAAAAGAATTATTTGGGTTTATATTATTGTTGCAATAATTATTATTGGAATAGGATTAAAAATATATAAAGTTAATTTTATAAATAATAAACCAATTGCTTGCACGCAAGAAGCAAAGCTTTGCTCCGATGGTTCAAGTGTTGGTCGCGTCGGAAAAAATTGTGAATTTGTTTCTTGTCCAAAAGAAGATTTAATTCAAGTTGAAAGTCCGAGGGCGAACGAAATAATTTCAAGCCCACTAATTATTAAAGGGGAAGCGCGAGGCCACTGGTTTTTTGAAGCAAGTTTTCCTGTTGTTTTAACTAATTGGGACGGACTCATAATTGCCCAAGGCATTGCAACTGCAAAGAGCGATTGGATGACCTCTGAATTTGTTCCATTTGAAGCAAAGCTTGATTTCATAATAGATAAAAATACATATAGCAATAGGGGATCGTTAATACTTCGTAAAGATAATCCGTCTGGTCTCCCAGAGCATGATGACGCGCTCGAAATCCCGATAAAATTTTAAATTGTTTGCTGCGCATATTCTATCTTTTAAATATTTTTTTACAATGATTTATTTATAAAAGTAGTATAATTTTTTATTAAGCATTATTTTTAGTCGCAAAATCGCAAAATTAATTTAGTAAAATCTTAATGTAATGTCGAAAACGATAAATCGTTTTCGACGCCAAAAAATAAAGCAGAAAACGTTTCACCGTTTTCTGCGCTGAAAACGAAGTTTTCAGCATTTTTGGCTTTTGTGGCTGAAAACGTACTTCACATTTTCAGCAACTTTATTAAATAAATGAAAAAATATATTTTAGTTCTCGCCCTCGTCGCATTAATCATCAACATTGTTCCTCTGTCGTTTGCTTCGGCAAAATCTTTCACTACTCCAACAAAACCCACAGCATTATCTTCAGCTGACATTCAATCATTAATCAATCAACTACAAGAACAGATAAAGCTATTACAATCCCAAACTTAAGGGCTACAATCACAACTTGAATCACCAGAATCAGAAATAATATTCACAAAAACCCTTAGGCTTGGAATGTCCAATGATGATGTAAGAGCATTACAGGAATTTCTCCAAGAATTAAATTTCTATAAAAACAAAATCAATGGATATTTTAATTTACCTACTAAAAAAGCTCTAATCAAATTCCAAAAAACAAACAATCTTAAACAAACAGGCATACTTGATACCAAAACCAGAAAAGTCATCAATGAATTAATTGCTGAAAAAGAAAAAGAGGAAATAACCGATGAAGACGATGATACTTCAACAGCTTCATCAACACCATCAACATTACCCAAATCATCTATCCCCACTTCAACAACGACATCTCCTATATCAACAACAACCACTTCTACATCAGCGTCTCAATAATCATCAGCCGTATCATCACCAACACAATCATCTTCAGCTCCGCAATCTTCATCATCTTCAAATACTACAAATTCAACTTCTGCGGCGACAATTACTATTGCACCAAGTACAGCATCTTCGACCTCTTCTGTAGCTGATACTTCCTCGCCCACAACTCCGCGTAATTTCTCAGTGGTAACACCGAGTCTTGGTTCATTGTTTTTTTCTTGGTCAGCGCCAACAAATAGCGCAGGTATCACTGGATATAGATTGTATGTAAAAAACATGCAAACAAATGTGACGACAGAATATAATTATCCAACAAGTATCACTAGCAAAGGATTTAACGAATTTACTGGGGGAGTTCAATATTCCGCATATATTGTTTCGCTTGACACCGCTGGGAATATGTCGCCTCCATCCTCAACGGTCTATGCAACAGTCACACAGTTGACTACGCCGACTAATTTTACTGCTATCGCCACGGGTCCAACTTCTGTTTCGTTAACATGGTCCGCTTCGCAAGGCATTGTCTATCGGTATCAAGTCAGAAGATTTACGGGTAGCTTAAGCGGTGCTCAAACCAGCGCTATAGTTCTTGCACCCGCGACCTCGTACATTGACACAACCGTTCAACCGAGCACAACGTATATTTATTGGGTTCAAGCCATGAGCGTGGAGTCTTACGGTTCTAACAACGCCAGTGCTTCAGTAACAACTCCTTCTTCAGTAACAGCTACACCAACAACTTCTTCTATGGTCGTAACCTCTCCTAATGGAGGAGAAACATGGCAATACAATCTAAATTATCGTCTTGGATATACATTGAATGGCGTTGACCCTAGTAGAATAGGCGTTAAGCTTCTTAAGGGATCGGAAGTTGTCTATGAAACTATAACTTCAACTACAGGGGGCGATACTTTTCATATTACACTTAGCGGAGTTAATTTATATTCTTCAGTTGGGTCAGGAACTAATTACAAAATAAGAATTTATAATCAAGATAATCCGGGAGTATATGATGATAGCGACAATTATTTTACCATTCTTCCGACCGATATAACCCCTCCGGTTATTTCTTCGGTTTCGGCTTCTTTAATTACTTCTAATTCTGCTGTAATCATATGGACAACTGATGAACCTGCTACTGGATTTGTAAATTACGGAACTAATCCCTGGAACTGGGTTGTTACTCCAGATGATCTTACTTTGGCTACATCGCATTCATTTACCCTTACAAATTTGACGAGTACTACAACCTATTATTATAGGGTTTATTCAAGAGATAGTTCTGGCAATGGAACTCAAGGCCTTCCTGTAGTATATACATTTACAACTCTTGCTGAGCCATCATCTAATATTCGCGCAAAAAATCTTATGGCGTTAACATCTGCCCTTGAAGCATTAAAAATTCTAATGGATAAACTATCAAATCTTTTGAAGTAAGCGAATTATTGTTGAAAATAAGATAAAATAAAGTGATATGGCAAATACACCTTTTATTTTTTCTATAATTCCGTTTGTTTTATTTTTATTTCTTTTATTTTGGAGAAAAATCTCGCTTCTTAAAACATCCGGTATTACGCTAATTTTAATTACAACACTCGCTATTTTTTATTGGCAAATTATTCCGAGTTTTTTGTTGGTTTCTTACGCGAAGGGATTTTTTGTGGCGTTGGATATTTTTATTATTATTGTTGGAGCAATTTTTTTTCTCGAAGTTTTAAGAGATTTTAATGTAATAGAAAATATCACTCATTATCTTGAATCATTCTCAAAAGATTACAGGGTGCAAGTAATTCTTTTGGCTTGGTTTTTTGAAAATTTATTGGAAGGAACAGCTGGCTTCGGAGTTCCCGGCGCAATAATTGCGCCGATTTTAGTTGGACTGGGGTTTCACCCAGTAAAATCAGTGATAATTGCTCTCTTGGGAAATAGTACAGCAGGAATTTTTGGAGCCGCAGGTACTCCAATTAGAGTTGGGTTCGCTGGATTAAATGTTTCGTCAATTCCGCATATAGCGTCTTTAATAAATTTTGTCGGAATTATTGTTCCGATTTTTATACTCTGGGTTTTAGTGGCAGATAAAAAAAATAAAAAGCAGGAATTTTTGGAATGCTTGCCTTTCGCAATTTGGTCAGGGGTTATTTTTGCAATTACCTCATATTTATCAGTTCCGCTCGGGCAAGAATTTCCATCAATCGTAGGGTCAATTGTCGCTCTTATAATTATTTTTATTTCTGTGCGTTTAAATATTTTTATGCCTCGAACAAGCAGAACCTTTAAGGATGAAAAGGTTATACTTCCAAAAAATATGTCTTTGTTAAAAACATTTTCTCCATATATCCTTTTGATTGTTTTGTTAATTATCGGAAAATTTTTATTAAGTCCAATCAATTATCAGATTCCGTTTGGAATCAATCACAATTTTAATTTGTTTAATCCGGGATTTGCTTTTATCATTACCGGAATTTTAATTTCAATTTTTTGGAAACATAAAAAAGAAATAGTATTTCACGCGACAAAAGATGCGATAAAACGAGCGGTCGCGCCTTTTTTTATAATAGTTTGTATGTCCGCAATTGTTCAAGTCATGATTAATTCAGGACAAAATTTTTCAGGTTTTTCTTCATCCATTATGTTAATTGCTCAAAATTTTGAAACAGAACTTTTACCATTTTGGTCGCCGTTTATTGGAGCTTTTGGAGCATTTTTAACGGGGAGTATAACAATTTCAAATATTATGTTCGGCAATTTTTTGAATATAGCGGCGCAGGCGTTAAATTTTAGCGCGGAAAAAATTTTATCGCTCGCTTTAGTTGGAGCAGCAGCTGGGAATATGGTAGCATTGGCAGATATTCTTGCAGCAGAATCAGTTTTAAAGTTAAAGCATAAAGAACAAGAAGTTATAAGGGGCGTAATTGTTCCATGTTTAATTTATGTTGCGCTTGTTGGATTTATAGGGATGCTGATTTTATAATATAATTAGAGAGGTCATAAAAAAATAATTAAAAAAATCATTATGAAAGGATATATAGAAAACATTGAAAAACTAACAACAGAAAATAAAAAGTTTCGTCAAGTTTTATATACTGGAAAATTTAGTCAGTTAGTTTTAATGAATCTTTTGCCGGGCGAAGAGATTGGAGAAGAAGTTCATACTTTAGATCAGTTTTTTAGATTTGAATCTGGAAAAGGAAAAGTTATAATTGATGGAGTTAAAAATGAAATTGAAAATGGGTTTGCCGTTATTGTTCCAGCTGGGGCAAGGCATAATGTTGTGAATACTTCGTCTGATGTTGATTTAAAATTTTATACAATTTATTCACCCCCAGAACATCAAGACGGAGTTATCCGCGCGACAAAATTAGAAGCCGAAGCAAATCCCGAACACTTTGACGGCAAAACAACGGAGTAATAATCAAAAATGGAAGATTTTAATCCTGAAGCAAAAGAAACAAAACAACCAAGTTCATTAGAAGATAAACTTATTCAATTTGGATATGAAGTTAGCATTACGCCTAGAACAGAAGGCGAAGATGAGTATGGAGGATATATTAATATTACTGGCGATACGGAGCAAGTTCGGAAATTATTAATTGCTGTTGCCGAGTTTAATGGAGCTTATAATCCGGGTTACGCCGTAAATGCAATAAAAAAAGATATTGGTACTTGGAGTGGTCCAACATTTGATATTAGTATAAAAGACGCAGATGGTAAAATGAAAATGATAAGAGTTATTGCTGGAGCGATTGGAGATAGATGGAATGTTCAATTTGGCGGTGGCGGAAATCTTACTAAATTTGAAGAAATGGAAACTGCGTTAGAAAAAGCGGTTGCTCAACTTTTATCATAAATTATAATAGTAGCTTTTATAATTATTTGTATTTTTTAAAAATATATGATATAATATAAATAGATCGCTATAAGGAGTCAGATATGGATCTGTACAGCATTTGTGTTATTGGGGTGTTGCTGGGCTTACAAGGACAAGTACAGCGAGAAATTACTAACTCTTGTGTTGCTGCTAAGGTAGTTGCGCAGAAGAGAGCTAGTAACTTTTCGCGATATCAAGTTGTGGCTACTGCCTACACTCTCGGAGAAGGCAGTGGCACTGGCAGAACTTCAACTGGTAAAAGACCTAAGGAAGGAAGAACAATCGCGGTTGACCCGCGGTTAATTCCATATGGGTCAAAGGTTTTTGTTGTTGGGCATGGTTGGAGAATTGCAGAAGATACCGGAGGAAAGATAAGGGGCAGACGAATTGACCTTTTTTTCAGGTATCGTCGAGACGCTTTGCGTTTTGGCAGAAGGCGACTTTCAATAGCTGTCCATGGTAGGGCTTAATAATCGTTGGTGGGGCGGGCATATTTTGTGTTCGTCTCTTTTTTTTGCCAACGAAAAAGAATGATTTATAATATTAATAATGACAACCGCGAAAGAATTTATTGAAAAGGTTAAAGAGTCCGTAAAAAATAGCGGAGTAGATTTGAGTTCGGGGGAAGATTTGAGTATTGGAATTATGAATTTGATTTCATTGGAAGAGCATTTATTTTTTACATTTCAAAAAACGCAAAAAAAAGAATATCTAAAATTTTTAAATGATGTTAGGGAAATGAGAAAAGAACTTTTGAAAAAAATTGTAAAAGATCCAGAAGGCGAAGTCTGGTGTATTTCAAAGCATCTTTTGGCTGGGGCGATGAGGCTAATGGAAGTTGGAACAAAATATTTAAATGATGGCAAAGACGAAGAAGCAAATAGTATGTTTGAAAAATCATATGCGCTTTATTCTATGTTTTGGGCAATAAATTTTAATGTCATTAAAAATGATGATATAAAAAGTGAAATTAGCGGATTGGATGATAAAAAATCCGAAGCATTCTCAAAAATTCTAAATCAACTAATGGATTGCTGTGATGAGTAAAAAATTTTTAATTTTTAAATTTTATTATGAATTTTGACATAATAACCGCTTTTCCAGAAGCTTTTTCTTACTTAAATTCCTCTTTGTTAAAGCGAGCGCAAGAGAAAAAGTTAATTTCTGTAAAAATTTGGAATTTGAGAGATTTTACAAATGACAAACGCAAAACTATTGATGATAGACCATTTGGCGGAGGACCGGGAATGGTATTAAAAATAGAGCCTTTGTATAAGGCAATAAAAAAAATTAAAAAGGGAAAAGGAATAGTTATTTTAACTGACGCAGGCGGAAAACAATTTAATCAAGATTTGGCAAAAAAGTTTTCAAAAGAAAAACAAATTATTATAATTTGCGGACATTATGAGGGAATTGACGAGAGAATAAAAAAATTTGTTGATATACAAGTTTCAATTGGTCCTTATATTTTAACTGGCGGGGAATTGCCAGCAATGACGATTATTGATGCGATATCAAGACACATTGAGGGAGTATTAGGAAACTCAGAGTCTCTGGAGGAATATCGCGAACAATACGGTGCTCGAATTATGCCCGCTCGCTCTGCGGAATGCGCCAAAAAAGACATTGGTCGTTCCGTAGCAGTTTTTACTCGTCCGGAAATTTTTGAAACAAAAGATGGAAAAAAGTTGAAAGTTCCAAAAGTTCTTTTATCTGGTGACCATAAAAAAATATCAGAATGGCGAGATAAACAATCAAAAAATATAGAAATTTGAAAAATATCTTATAATTAAATAATTATGAATTTAGAAGATTTAATTAAAAAATATTCAATCAGATTGTTAATCCAATTCGGTTCAACTGTTTCAGGTAGGACTCATAATGAAAGCGATGTTGATATTGCGTATCTTAGTGTAAGGAATTTAGATTTACGGGATGAAGGGCAGTTAATAATTGATATCGCTGATGTTTTTAAATTTCCAGTTGATAAAATTGAATTGCTCAAAATCAAACACGCTTCGCCTCTTTTATTAAAAGAGATTTTTTTAAATAATATAGCGCTTTATGCGGAAAATAATACAATTTTTAGTCAATATAAAATTTATTCAATCAGGCTTTTTGAAGAGTCAAAACGAATTTTTGAAAATACAGCTCGCGTGGTTTCGCAACGCGCAAATGCTTTTTAATTTATTCAAATGAATACTGAAATAATAAATCAAAAATTATCGCAAATTTACGATTATTTTAGTCAATTAGAGCAATTGATTTTGAAATTTCCAAAAGAAGAGGTATTATCTGATTCATCAAAGCGACTAATAGCAGAAAGATTATTGCAACTTATAGTGGATACGATGCTTGATATTAATATACAGGTTATCATTGACAAAAACAAAATCTATGATCAAACTCGTTCAACATTCATAATTCTTGGAGAATTAGGAGTTTTTCCTCAGGAATTTGCAAACAAAATTGCCCCGATAATCGGTTTAAGAAATATTCTTGTGCATCGCTACGAAAAACTTGATAAAGAATTATTTGTTAAAAATCTTTTTCAAAATTCAGACGATATAAAAAATTACGCAAAATATATCAGTGATTTTATTTCTCAAAACTAAGCTATAGTCTCCTTTCTAAAATAAATAAACAAAAAAAATTTAGTTAACTAATTAATTTTTTAATTATATTAGTTAGTCCATATTGTATGAATCCACTTCCACCTCATCAACCTTAATACCGTCTAAAAGTTGTCTTAAATTTATTTTGTGGTCAACGCGTAAAATTAATTCAAGTTGATGCCTTGACATTTTTCTGGGTATTTTTTTGAGAAATGGTCCCCAAATTTCAATCCGTTCCTTGAAATTAGATTTGCGTTTGTCAATTTCTTTTCTAGCTTCAAGCATTCGTTTATTTAATAATTGTAAATTTTGCAATCTGCTTACGAGCTTTAGCATTCTTGCATATGGTGGCAGAAATTGATTTTCGCGCTCTTTTAAAATGTCAGTTAAAATTTCCCCACTAGATATTTTTTGTAATATATCGTTCGGTAAATTTGTTTGCAAGATAATTTTTTTTGCTTTTTTGGATAATGTTTCTAATACTCGCAAATATTTTTCTTTTAAGAAAATATCAGCTGACTGAAATCCCCAATCAAAATTTAAAAACAAAAAAACATCAGCTTCGGGAATATTTGGCGTCAATAAATTTTGACTTCCAATAATTATAAATTCGTCTTTTCCATAAATTTTTTTTATATCTTTGTGTTCTTTTATAAAAATTACATTATACCCTCGTTTTTTTAGATATTTTATGGTCCATTCAGCGCCAGTTCCTTTGATTTGAAATTCTTTATTTTTACAATTTTTACATTCTATTGTTGTTTCTGAATAAAAACAAGATTTGCAATAAATGTTGAAAAACAATTCAGAAAGCGACTTGTCATTTTCATCATTGTTTTTCAGCGCAGAAAGCGATTTGTCGCTTTCTGCTTTTTTTTCACTTGCAACCAACGGAATATTGCAATTAGGACATTCAATTGTGTTTTTGCAGTTTTCACAAACTAATCTTTGCGCGATAATTTTTTGAGAAGAAAAAATAATAATTTTTTTATATTGTCCGAGTAAATTTTCAACAGCCTCTAAATTATTGCAAATTGTTTCAAATGTAAATTTTGGTGAGCTTGCTTGTTCATTAATATATGTTTTTAGAGACGGGAATGACGATATTTTTATAAGCTGAATATTCGCAATTTCGGAAAATTTTTCAATTAAATTAAGGTAATCAAAATATGGGAGCCTAAACGATTCTTTATAATAAGCGCTTCCTTCTTCATATATAATAATCTTGCTTAATTTTTGCCACGGTAGAAATATTGAGTTTTTAGTTCCAATAAATAAAACTTTATCCTCATTATAAATTGCTCGCAACATTTCATTAAATTTTTTATTTGGCAATGATAGGTCGGCTATAATCGCATCCGTATATTGTTTTTGTAAAAATTTTAAATATTCTTCCTGCGGAACAATAATTAACGCGGGCAAATTTTTTAATAATTTTTTATCAAGTTCTTTTAAGTAAAAAAATTGTTTATTATTATTTTTCTTTTTTAACAATTTGCTTTTTGATAATTTCGATATGTTATTTTGAATTTTTAAATTTTGATTTATTTTTAAAAGCCATTGTAATAATAAATAAAATGCATGCGATAAGGAAATATTGGCGTGATTTTTGAGCCAATATGCAAACTTGATTTGATTTTCTGAAATTATCGGATTTTGTATTAAAACACCTTTAATTGGTTTGATGTTAAATTTTGCGTTTTTAAGAAAAAGTTTGCTCTCACTAACAGTTCTTTTATTGAGCACTAATCCTGTTTTGACCCCATTTTTTAGCGGTATTTTTACTATTGAATATAAGGAAGTTTTAAGTTCAGCTGGAGCAAAATATGAAAAAAAATCAGGCGCGTTAGCAGGGTATTTGTCTAGTGGTATAATATCTAATATTTCCAAGTCGGTCATTTTATGATAAAATTATAGGATAGAAATTAAATAATAAAATATAAGCGTCAATTTTATAAAATTTAGAATTATCAAAAATGTTTATAAAAATCGGAATTGATTTAGGAACAGCAAACTCAATTGTTTATTTGACAAACAAAGGTATTGTAATAAACGAACCAACAGTTGTAGCAGTTGATGAATTGTCTAAAAAAATATTAGCGGTTGGAAGAGAAGCAAAAGATATGATAGGAAAAACCCCGGGGGATATTAGAATTTACAGACCTTTGCGCGAAGGAGTTATAGCAGATTATCAGGCGACTCTTGCGTTGTTAAGGTATTTTTTAAATAAAATCAAATACCCAAAATTTTTAAAACCACTTTTAATTATTTCTGTTCCAGCCGGTATCACTTCAACTGAAAGAAAAGCGGTTGTTGATGCTTCACTTGAAGGCGGAGCAGGAGAAGTTCATCCAATAAGAGAACCAATATTAGCGGCGCTTGGAGCTGATATTCCAATAAGCGCGCCATTTGGAAATATGATTGTAAATATTGGCGGAGGCACAACCGAGATTTCAGTTATTTCTTTGGGCGGGATTGTTGCGTGGGATTCAATAAGAATCGCTGGAGATAAATTTGACGAATCAATAAAAGATTATTTAAGAAAAAAACATAATTTAGCTGTGGGGGAAAGAACCTCAGAGCTTATAAAAATTCAGGTTGGTTCGGCAATTCTTTTAAAAAATAATACAGAGTTAATAATGGGTGTAAATGGAATTGATATGTTGACAGGGCTTCCAAGAGCCGTAAAAATTACTGCAAGCGATGTCGCAGAAGCGCTTCAAAGAGATTTGAGAGAAATCGTTTCAGGAATTAAAAAAGTTTTGGCAAACACACCGCCTGAACTTATTGCTGATATTATGGAAAAAGGAATTGTTTTATCAGGTGGAGGCGCGTTGCTGAGAAATTTGGACTCGTTAATTTATCAGCATACAGGCGTTCCTGTAATAATTGCCGAAGACCCGCTTTACGCTGTCGCGAGAGGAACTGGAAAAATTATTGAAAAGATTGATATGTACAGAAGGATTATTTTAAGCCAAAGATAATGATAATCGGTCATAAAAAACAAAAAGAAAACATTGAAAAGATTTTTGATTTGTACGGCAATGGAGGATTTTTATTATATGGACCTGAAGGGGTTGGCAAGTTTAGTCTATTAAAAGAATTAACAGAAAATAAAGAAGCAGAAAACGATGTAATAATTGTTGAAGCTCCCAAAAAATCAATATCAAAAAATACATCCGAGGTGCTTAGAAATTTAGCATTGTTCAATTCCTCTAAAAATCGAATTATTATAATAAATGACGCGCATTTCTTAACAAGTGAAGCTCAAAATGTGCTTTTAAAAATTTTAGAAGAAATTCCATCAAAAACTTTTTTCTTTTTTATAACTCACAGACCGCATAAAATTTTGGCGACAATAAGGTCGCGATTACAGCCAGTTAAATTTGGATTTGTTGAAGATGATGAAATAAAAAAATTATTAAAAGAACAGGGAAGTGATAAAGATTCAAAAGTAGTATGCGAGGCTTTTTCAGGACAGACGGGATTGATTATTAAAGCTATTTCAGAAAAAATAAAGTTTAATCTTGTGTCTAAATTTATCAAAGAGCAGAGTAGCCTTCAAAAGATGTTTTTATCTGACAAAATAACGGAAAATATGGAGCTTGATGAATTTTTAAAATATCTAATTGTTTTTGAGCGAATCAATCTACGAGAAAATTCAAAAGAAGCACTTTTAAGGATTAAAAATTTACTCGCGTTATATTTTGATAATGAATATGCGGCTCCACCATTGAGCAAAAATTTACATATAAAAAATATTTGCGTAAATTATTACTAATAATTATTGCATTCTAATTTTATTAAACCAAAAAATGTCAGAGCAAGGTCCTGACATTTTTTGGCTTTGGTTTAATTTTTGTAAGAAATAAAATTGGAGAGGCGCCTGTTGGCAGGTTTACGCCTCTCCTTTCTGCTACGGGTGGTAGCCTCCTGCCTTTTCTTCGTGGATTAGGCGGATGCTACGAACGCCAACAGAAGCAGCCCATCGATGTGGCGGATCATACTGGCTCCTCTCTTTTCGTATTCAGATTGGGTTGCCCCACTAATTTAATTATAGCATATTAAATTATTTTTTTTGTGAATATGTGTATAATAATATCAATGGAAAAGGCGTGGAAAGTATTAGTAATTTTGTTTTTTGTAAATTTGGTTATTTATGTTACTGGCGGTTTTGTTTATGAGAATTTTTTAGTAAAATTTTTAGAGCCAGCAAGCAAAAAACTTTCTCCGTACGGAGTTGAAATTTTACATTTACGATAATCGAGCACCGAGCATTGATTTAATAAAATATAATTTGGGCATAAAAATTAATATTTAAAACATTAGTTAAAAAATATATATTGGGTGCTCGGTGCTCGATTTCGTTTATAATAATTAAATGATAGACGATTTTAAAAAGGATTTACAAAAACTTTCAGGCGAATTTAAGGATAAACTTGCTGAGGTTCGGAGCAATAGATTGTCGTTATCATTTCTTGAAAATATTGAATTTGTCGTTTATGGCGGAAAATATCCACTAAAAGGATTGGCGCATATTAGCCAAGTGACCCCTTTAAAATTTAGAGCAGAAATTTGGGATGAAGGAATTATTCCAACGCTTGAACAGGAAATGTCTCAAAGAAAAATGGGAATCACTGTCAACAGAGAAGGAAACGCTTTGGTTATAAATTTTCCTCCATTATCCGAAGAAAGCCGAAAAGATATTTTAAAAGATTTGAATCATTTTAAGGAAGACATAAGAATTCAAAGCAGAAAAACAAGAGACGATTTTCTTAAAGATTTAAAAAACAAAAAAGAAAATAAAGAAATCGGCGAAGACATATTTTTTAAAACAAAAGAAAGAGCTGATGATGAAATAGAAAAGTTTAACAAAGAAGTGGAGAAAATTTTTGAGCAAAAGGAAAGGGAATTATTGAGCTAATTGTGTTAAAATAAAATTAAGATGCAGGTAATTACTATTCCAAAAGAGTTAGCAAAAAATGATGATTTGGTTGTTATGCCACGAAAAGAATATGAGGCGTTTTTGAGTATTATCAAAAAACAGCCGGCGGATGATTGGATATATGAAAAGCCATTTATTTCAGAATTAAGAAAAAGAATAAAAGTTGGAAAAAAAGCGCTCAAAGAAAATAAATTGATTCCTTGGAAAAAGCGTTGAAATGTATAAAATTGTATATACTAATCCTGTTGAAAAAGATATAAAATCGCTTTCTGTGGAAATAAGAGATGTAATTTTAAATAAATATTTTCCGTTGCTATCTAAAAATCCATTTTGCGGAAAGTTTTTAAAAGGCGAATTCAATAAATATTTATCGTATTCTTTTACATATAAAAGTGTAGAGTATAGGATTATTTACCAAGTCTTTAAGGATAAATTATTAATTTTGGTTGTTATGGTTAGTTCTCGTGAAAATATTTATAAGAGATTAAAAAGGCGAAAATAAATTATGTCAATTTTAATTTTTTTTATTTCATTAGGTATTTTGATTTTAGTCCATGAACTTGGGCATTTTTGGGTTGCGCGAAAATCAGGTGTAATAGTTGAAGAATTTGGGCTTGGATTTCCACCAAGAATTTTTAGCAGAAAAAAAGGAGATACTTTATATTCTATAAATTTAATTCCTTTGGGTGGCTTTGTAAAACTTGCAGGAGAAGAAGATCCGGAAAATCCCAAGGGGTTTTTAGCTCAACCACCACTTAAAAAAATTGCAATCACGCTCGCAGGCGTTGTGGCGAATTTTATTTTAATTTATTTTTTGTTTAGTCTCGGGTATTTAATAGGTTTGCCGGATTTTGATTCAAAGCTTTCAAATGTAACGGTTTTGCAAGTTATGTCAAATTCTCCAGCTGAAAAAGCGGATTTGCGACTCGGCGATAAATTATTGGCTCTTCGTAGTGGCGATGATTTAATTCAACTTCAAAATCCAACTGAACTCAGAAAAATTGCAGAAAAATACGCTGGTAAAAAAGCTCAAATTTTAATTCAAAGAGGTGAAGAAAAACTTTGGAAAGAGATTTTATTGGAAAAAACGGATTCACCGCAAAAAGGACCGCTCGGAGTGGTTATAAGTTCAATAGTGGCTGTTAAAAAACCATTCCCGGTTAATTTTATTGAAGGTGGAAAAAGAACTTTTTCATTTTCCAAAAAAATATTAGTTGCGTTTAAAGATTTATTTAAACAACTCATAACAGAAAGAAAAGTCACGACAGAAGTCGCTGGACCGCTCGGAATTTTTAATATTTACCAACAGATGAGGCTTTTGGGTTGGGGCTATCTTTTTCATTTTTGGGCTATTATATCTTTCAATTTAGTAATTATAAATCTTTTGCCGCTTCCAGCTCTTGACGGCGGAAGAATAATTTTTAATATTATAGAGTTAATAAGAGGAAAGCCAATCTCTCTGAAATTTGAAACTATGATTCATCAAATCGGTTTTGTTTTATTATTATTACTTTTGGTAATTATTAGCATTAAAGATTTGCGCGTAATTCTTACAAAATAACGATGAAAATTATATAATTTTTTGGTAAAATAAAAGAGTCGCAATCGGAAATTATTATAAAAATCAAATGAACGAAAAACAAAAAAATACACTATATCTAGTCGGCATTATAACACTTGTTATTATAGCAATATTATGTATTGTTTGGACAGTCAAAGTCCCAACAATTCCTTTTCAAAGTATTGAATCAAAAAAAATAACAGTAAGCGCTGAAGGAAAAGTTTCTATAAAACCGGATGTTGCGATTATAAATGCCGGAGTTGAAGTAAAAGCTAAAACAGCAGAAGAGGCGCAAAAGCAAAGTGATGTAAAGATGAATGGATTAATTGCATATTTAAAATCGCAGGGCATAGATGAAAAAAATCTGAAAACTTCAAATTATTCTCTTTATCCAGAATATTTTTATCCGCAAAATGAAAAGCCTGTAATTGTAGGATTTATATCAAGACAAGATGTTGAGATAAAAATAGTTGATTTAAAGAAAACAAGTTTAATTGTTGGCAATTTAACAAACAAGGGCGTGAATATAATAAATAGCATCAGTTTTCAGATTGATGAACCAGGAAAATATCAAGCTGAAGCTAGGGCAGATGCGATAAAAAAGGCTCGCGTAGAAGCTGAAAAAATAGCTAACAATTTGGGGGTAAAACTTGGAAAAGTTGTAGATTATAACGAAGGCGTAGCTGGGTCACAACCTTATTATAAGGAGATGTCTGGAATGGGTGGCGGAGGAGCTTCGCCCATAGAATCTGGCTCGCAGGATATAAGAGTAAGCGTCAACATTGCTTTTGAAATTAAATAAATTCATTAATTATTATGAGCAAATTATATATATTTTTATTTATTGTTATAGCTGTTTTAATTTTTCCAGTTTTATCAAGGGCAATATATAAAAAAGCAAATTACACTACTCTAAATTTAGAAGGTAAGGATTATAAACTTTTAGTTGCTGACAATAGATTGAGGTGGACTAAGGGATTGAGCGGAATAAAAAAATTAGATGGTTATGACGGAATGCTTTTTGTATTTCCAGATAAAAAAATAAAAACCTTTTGGAATTATGACACATACTTAAATCTTAAAATTTATTGGCTTGACGATGATGACATCGTAGGAATATCAGATTTGCCTTCTATTGAAGAAACAGAAAAGCCCATAACCGTTAGGTCTCCGGAAAAAGTTAATAAAGTTGTTGAATTAGTTATTAAATAATAGCAAAATTTTTGGCGCAAAAATTATTATACTAATTATTAAACTACATATAACAAATAACAGCACTCCTGCCCCTGAAATATCCTTTGCGATTTTGACCGTATAGCTATGTTGTTTTTGAATTAAATTACATATTTCTTCAAGCGCAGTATTAAAAGATTCAACAATCAATCCACCCCAAACAATTAATATCAAAATAAGCCATTCAAAATACGAAATTCTTAAAATCATTCCAGCGATTATCGCAAAAATTCCAATTAGAATTTGAAATTTAAAATGCTTATGGGTTTTAAGTATAAATATAAATCCCTCGCCAGCCTTTTGAAAGCTTTTTAATATTGATCGATTCCTCATTGGGTAAATTTTAACATAAATAGTAAAAGTATACTTATAATGAAAAATGAAAAATTATTCAATTTCTAAACTGCATTGGACTAATCATTCAAAGGCAAAAATGAGTTTTTATGGGCTTTCCGAAAGCAGAGTTAAGCGAGTCTTAAGAACGCCAAAAAGAGTAGAGGAGGGAGTTGCTGAAAATACAATTGCGCTAATGCAACCGCCTTCTATAAAAAAACGAGACGGCAAAGAAATGTGGACACAGGAAATCTGGGTTATGATTCAGAAAAGAGGCGAAAAGTTAAGAATTATTTCTGCGTGGCGATATCCGGGAAAATCATCTGAAAAAAATCCAATACCGAAAGAAATTATAGACGATTTGAAGTCAGAAGGAATTATCTAAGTGTGAATGAATTAACGCTAAAAATGACAAAAAGGCTAAAAAATTCATTTCCAACTTTTTTGGCGATAGAAATAACGAGTTATTTCTATCATCCACTATGTAAATAATTAGATGTAGGGGATTTTCAGCGGGTGAAACGCTTCACGCTGAAAATCCACCATGTAAGT
>JBBTQG010000025.1:0-2835 GCA_038065795.1 Patescibacteria group bacterium
GAAAAAGGCAGAGGGAAGTGCACGACCTGTTTTGTGAGTAATGTCATGGGGCAGGTTTTTTTGTTTTTTTGGAGATGTGGTATAATATTTGCACGAGACATTTTAACATTTGTTAAAAAGCTGAAATTATATATTTCGGCGCAGAAAGCGATGAATAAAATTGAGTTAATAACAAATAAGCACCTAAGAACAGATTTGCCCGAGATTAAAGTTGGAATGATCGTAAGGGTTTGGCAGAAATTTTATGAAGACTCTTTTTCTAAAAAAGGAAAAAAAAATGTAAAAGCGGGAATCAAAGAAATTTCAAAACCATTTAGAGGAATTATTATTGCTATAAAACATGGCAAGGGAATTGGAAGGGCTTTCACTGTAAGGGGCGAAGCCGCGGGGCAGATTATTGAAAAAGTTTTTCCATATCATGCGCCGACAATAAACAAGATTGAAATACTCGGAGAATCAAAAACTCGCCGGGCGAAATTATATTTCTTAAGAGATCTGTCTCCGCACAAAATCAGGAAGAAACTCAGAACGCAATATAAGTAATAAATTAAAAATTAATAATACTGAAAACAATTAATTGGTTTCAGTATTATTAGCTATAATTAAAAACTAAAAAACTAATTAGCTAATGAGTTTTGCCCCCAGAATCAGAGCGCTTCTGGGCTACCTTGAATCGTATTGCCAAAGGCAATTCTGGTTCAGGGTGAATTATGGCTATTAGTTTTGAGATATTAGTTGTTAGTTTTTGATTATTTTTATCGTAAAATTTAGTTAATGAAGGCTATTTTATATTTTCTGTTTTTATTTTCAATATTCTTTGCGTTTGGCGTTTTTGCTCAAATTCAAATTACTGAAATTATGTATAATCCTGACGGGAATGATGATGGTAGGGAATGGGTTGAAGCTGTAAATTTTGGTAGCCCAATAAATATAAAAACAGGAAAAGATGGCTGGAAATTAAATGATGGCAAAAATCATTATCTACAAACAGAAGAAACTGCGTGGAATCAGAATGCGGCGGTTGTTTTCGTTGAAGACCAAGCTAAATTTTTAAAAGATTATCCTTTATTCTCTGGAAAATTAATTGAAAGCAGTTTTTATTTAAAAAATTCCGAAGGAACACTCAAATTTTTTGATGAAAATAAAAGTTTGATTGTTGAAACAAATTATACTGACATTGCCGACAGCGGATATTCAATAGTTTTTAATAATGGCTGGCAAAAAGGAACCCAAAACGGTTCGCCCGGTATTTATCCAAATTCAGCACCAGCGAAAGAACCGCAAATCATTCAAAAAAATAATGTAAGCTCTGTTGCAGAAAATAAATCAGATGTAAAAAATTCAGAAATTCAATCAACGACACAAACATCTCCGCAGATAGAACCAATTATAACAATCACAACAACAACCGCTATTATCAAATCGCCAACACTTTTTATTAATGAATTTTTACCAGCTCTTAAAGGCAAAGACGATTCGGAGTTTATTGAATTAATAAATCCTGACAAAGAAAACATAAATTTGGCCGATTTTTTAGTAAAAGTTGGAGATAAAAAAGTAAAATTACAGGGTGAAACCGCAGAAAAATTTATTGTTTTATCAAAAAGTAATTACGGATTTAGTATAAGAAATCAAGGCGAAACAATTATTTTATTTTACAAAGGGAACGAAGCGCACAAAATAAGTTATAGCGGAAAAGCGCAAACAGAAAAAAGTTTTGCCAAAATAAATAGCAGTTGGTTTTGGACAAAGCCAACTCCGGGCGAAGAAAATATTCTTGTTGAAATTTCAAATGCTGAAAATCAAAAATCAAGTATTACAGAAAATGCAAACAAAGAAGTATTTCAAGAAGAATTTTCAAGCGAATTTTTAGCTAATATTCAAAAAAGCGGAAATAAAACAAACAACACAAAAAATTTTTTTAACCCAATAATTTTAGGAATTTTTATTGCCGTTACTCTGTCTATTGTTGTAGTATTATTTTTTAAATAAAAAACATAGAGATCATCGCAAGCTCGTCTATTTTTACATCATTGTAATCAGAATGTAATTTAGTCTTTTTTGTATCGGATAAATTATTTAATCTGCTCACTAAATCAGATAATAGCGTTAAATCAACGGAAAGCCCCCAAATATCCTGCTGAAAACCGCCAATATTATGAAGCTCGCATATAATTATTTTTTCACTCATAATTTCTGATTTATGCGGAAAATTTTTAAACAAATGTAATCCCATACATAAAAATCCAAGTAAAGATTTTTTGCGCGTATCTTCGCGTTCTATTTGATGAATGCAATGCAATGCCTCAACTATATTTTGAAAATCGCTATTGTTCGGTTTTTCTAAAAATAATATATTTAGCACAGCAAGAAACATAAGCGCGCCTTTTTCAATTTCATTTTTATTAAATCCAAAGTTTTCAAGCAAGGACATTGTGTCTTTCAATTCTTTAAATCCAGATAAATATAGAGACGCTTTTTCGGTCGGTAAATTTTGATAAAAAGCAGAAAGATTTCCTGTTTTTTTAATTGATTGTATTTCGTCTATTTTTTCTATTGTGTCTTGTAGTAATTTTGTCATTGCATTTTTGTTGTTTTTACTGATAAATATTTCTGATACATAACGCAAAAGCCCCCTTTCGGGGGCATCAAAGATATTTTTTAATTTTTTAAAATAACTCAGAAAGCCCCCCTCTCATCAAGGACCTTAATGTATGAAAATTGAATGTTGGGTAATCTGTTACTCATTTGTATTCTAATTATAGCATAAAATTTTCTGTGTCAACCCCGTTAGAAGTTTTAAGATTATTTATTGGGTAAATTTAAATCAAGCCG
>JBBTQG010000026.1:0-10403 GCA_038065795.1 Patescibacteria group bacterium
CTTCTTTTTACCGACGCTGTAACTTTCATTTATTTTCGGTATTATTTTCGGTATTATTTTCGGTATTATTTTCAATAATAAATCCTACTGGGGCTAACCTCAGTTGTCTATATTTTAACACATACAGCATAGAATTCAAAATCCCTATACCCTGCTATACCCTATCTCCTTCTTGTTATTCTACCCCGTGTTTTGTCATATGAAGACATTTCAACAAGCACCTCATCGCCCGGAATAACCTTGATATAATGAACCCTCATTTTTCCAGCCAAATATGCCAAAATTTCACTGCCATCTTTTAATTGAACCCTAAAAGTCATACCAGGCAACGCTTCAATAATAGTTCCCTCCGTAGACTCTTTTATTTCTTTTTTATTATCCATTCGGTTATCTTGAAATTTTTTTCCAAACTCCATTAAAAATTTTAAATCCAATAATCCACAAAATAACTACTAAGAGTATAAGTTTTCCTATAAAGTCTATTATTTTTAATAAAATATCCATATGGTGTTTTTAAACAACTTCAACGGTTTTTTTCCAGTTTTTAGCTCCGCTGAAATTAGGCTTTCTTCTTGTGCTAAATTTAACAACCCCGTCTTTTGTCGCATAAAGAGTATCATCAGCTCCAATTTTCACATTATTACCGGCTATAAATTTTGCGCCTCTTTGTCTAATAATAATATTTCCAGCAAACACCTTCTCGCTTCCAAATTTCTTAACACCAAGCCTTCGTCCTACTGAATCTCTATTTCCTTTTACCGCGCCTCCTGTTTTCTTATGTGCCATTATTTTAAACTTTTATATCCTGAAACTATTGAAACCCTTATACTTTTAAACTTTTGTATAATACTATTATACAATACTTTTAAAAATGTCAAAGATTAAAAATTTTATTACGCGCAATCGCAGAAAAATCCTCTTATTTTTAGTAATATTTCTATCGTTTTTATTTGTTTTTAGTCTTGGCTACATTTTAGGCGCCAAAATCTTTGAACCCTGCCAAATCATTATACAGAAACAATAAAAAAAGCCCTCGCCCCAAAGGCATCAGGCTTGTGCTCTGCTAAGAGTGATGATTTCTTCCACGATTGGCGCGCTATCGCCGAGGAGGATGACAACTTCACCAGTCAATTCTGCCCTGTGCTTTCTGCAGGCATCGACGACTCCCTGCATACACTCTATTGCCAATTCGCTAGAGTCAAATGGACCTCCGTCAATCAGGGGACGATGATGGTCTTCTTCTCCAAAAGTAATCCAACCCCAGTATTTTCCTTTGTGAGGACCTTTTGTTATTGGTCCACCAAAAGTGACGACAATGTCGTCTCTCGTCGCAAGAATTACTCCTGTTAAATAAGAGATTCCCATACAACACCTCGTTTCGTAATACTACTATTATTATAACGCATTTTTAAAAATTCACCTAACCCAAAAATGTACGCCCGTCGGGCGTACATTTTTGGGTTTAATTTATAATTTTAATAACATAAAACAATGGAACCGCTTGCTTTTAAAATTAGACCGCGCGACTTAAAAGGCTTTTTTGGTCAAGAACATTTAGTTGGCGAAGAAAAACCTATTAATGTAGCCATCAAAAATAAACATCTTTTTTCGTTTATTCTTTGGGGACCACCCGGATGTGGTAAAACAACTTTGGCTAAGATATATGCAAATGCCCTTGATGCGCAAGTTCACGAACTTTCCGCAGTTTCCGCAAAAAAAGAAGATGTCAAGCGAGTTATTACAGAAAATTCATTTAACAAATTAAAAATTTTATTTTTAGACGAAATTCATCGCTTTAATAAAGCGCAACAAGATTATCTTTTGCCATTTGTAGAAAATGGCCAAATTACTTTAATCGGAGCTACAACAGAAAATCCAAGTTTTGAAATTATTTCCCCGCTTCTTTCCCGTTGCCGTGTTTTTGTTATGAATCCTTTATCTGAGGAAGAACTGAATAAAATCATAGAACGCGCGGGCTGGACAATATCAAAAGAAACAATTGACTGGTTAGTTCAGATGGCAAATGGAGACGCAAGGCAAATGATTACTACTATTGAAAGCACGCAAAATCTTTACGGCGAAATTACAATTAAAACATTAAACAACACTTTACAATCAAAATTTTTGAGATATGACAAAAAAGGAGAAAATCATTACAACATAATAAGCGCGTTTATAAAAAGCATGCGCGCAAGCCAACCAGACGCGGCTTTATATTATTTAGCGCGAATGATTGACACAGGAGAAGACCCAAAATTTATAGCGCGGCGAATGGTTATTTTTGCCAGTGAAGATATTGGAATGGCTCAATCAACCGCGCTTGTGGTTGCTAATGATGTTTTTAGAGCTGTAGAAACAATTGGACTGCCAGAAGCAGCTATAAATTTAGCGCATGGCGTTGTCTTTCTTTCAAAATGTAAAAAAGATCGGAACTCATATGAAGCATTTCAAATGGCAATGACAGATGTCAAAACATTTGGCAATTTAGCGGTTCCGCTCAATCTACAAAATCCTGAAACCAAACTAATGAAAGAACTTGGCTATGGTAAAGAATATGAAAAATATTCTCAGGAATCATTTTTGCCTGATAATTTAAAAAATAAAAAATATTTAAAATCTGACGACTAAAAAATAAGAATAATTATTTTTCAATTATTTTCTGCGATCTTTATTATTTTACTAATTGTGGATAAGAATTGTTGACTTTCGGTTTTGTTTCGGTTATTTTAATTATAAGTTCGTATTTTAAAAAGTCAACTCGTTGATGCTAACAAAACGTCAAAAACAAATTTTGGATTATATAAAAAAATTTATTAATGAAAATGAATTTGCTCCATCCCTTGAAGAGATACGGAAACATTTTAAATTGTCTTCTATCGCGACTGTGCATCAACATATAGAAACATTACGCGCAAAAGGCGAACTAAAAAAAATAGAGAATCAACCTCGCTCCATTGAAATACCAAAAAATAAATTTGATTCAAATTTAACAAACATTTTTATTCTTGGAACAATCGCCGCTGGAAAACCCATTGAGGCAATTGAGGACATAGAAATAATTCAAGTCCCAAAGTCTCAACTTCCAAAAACAGGCGAATACGATGCTTTGAGAGTTAGCGGCGACAGTATGATTGACGAAGGAATTTTCGACAAAGATATTGTAATAATTAAAAAACAACCAACCGCTGAAAATGGAGAAACTGTTGCAGCTATTTTAAATGGCGATGAAATAACATTAAAAAAATTTTACAAAGAAAAAAATAGATTTAGGCTACAACCAGCAAATCCAAATTTAAAACCTATATTTGTAAAAAAATTAGAAATCCACGGAAAAGTAATTAGTGTAATAAGAAATTTTGAAAATACAAAGCCGAAAAGTGCTGTAGCACTTTTCGGCGATAAAAACGACAAGTCGTTTTTATCATTTAGCCTAAAACCAAAAGCGCTTTTTGAAATGCCGTCAAAAACATTTAAGGATAAAAAAGAATTATTTTTAAAAAAAATTAAAAGCGTTAATCCTAATAGTCAAAATAAATATAAAAGAGTTGCTTTATCAACTATAAGATACGCAGGAGGAAAAAGCTTAGCAGTGGGTCATGTTATTGAATTATTACCCGACAATACTAAAAAAGTTGTTTCTCCATTTTTCGGCGGCGGTTCAATTGAAATAGCTATGAGCAAAGAATTAGATTTAGAAGTTATCGGTTATGATATTTTTGATATCCTCTGCAATTATTGGAAATTTCAAATAGAAAATCCCGAGCTTCTTTATAAAAAATTAAAAGAACTCAAACCTGATAAAAAAACTTTTGAAAAAATAAGAATGATTTTAAATGACGTGTGGAAAAAAAAGATAAAATTAGATACGCTTACATTAGCTGTTTATTATGTCTATAATTTTAATTTGTCATATGGACCCGGATTTATGGGTTGGGCTTCTGATATCTATTTAAATGAAACAAGATATAAAAGAATGATAGAAAGAATTAAAAATTTTGCTCCTAAAAATTTAAAAGTAAAGTGCACAGACTTTCAAAGAGTAATTAAAAATCATTCAAACGATTTTCTTTACTGCGACCCTCCTTATTATATTGGGGAAGATTCAAAAATGTTTAAAGGGATTTATCCAATGAGAAATATCCCCGTTCATCATAATGGATTTCCGCACGAAACCTTAAGGGATTTATTAAAAGATCATATGGGAGGATTTATATTATCTTATAATAATTGCTCAACAATAAGAAAATATTATAAAGAATTTCAGCAATCATTTCCTATTTGGCAATATACAATGGGGCAAGGAGAAACTAGGATAGGAAAAAACAGAATAGAAAATGGAGATAATCATATAAAACAATCACACGAAATAATAATCTTTTGTCCGCCGAGAAAATAATTCGCTATTTTTTACCCAGCCTCTTTTGATGATATAAATTATGCTTTTTTGCTAATTCAGATGGATAGGGTTGATGATTTTCTTGAAAATTCCAATCAGGATAGCTGCCTTCTCTCGAATAATAATCTGATTTACATAAATCTTCCATTTCCTTAAAACTTGCGATTTCTACTTTTTTATAGCCAAACAAACCGCTAACTTTAGCTAATGTTCTCGGAGAAGTTATCATAAATAATTCTATCTTTGACCTTTTTATTAGAGCTTTTTCAATAAGTAAATGAATTATAAACCTAGGCACCCCGGGACTTCCCGTCATGGCAGAAATATAAAAATTCATGGTTGCCTTGATGCCACCTTTTGAAGTAGAGCCGCCAATTTTTTTAATAATTCCATTTTGTGTTATAAGATAAATTCTTGCCGAATTATCTGTAAGAATTTTTTTATCTAAACTAGGCGAATATTTTATATCAATCTTGTTTTTATGATTTTTTTTCAAAACAAAATCACCAATTTTTATTGATGTTTTTACATCTTTTATATTCATATGTTTATCTGATTAAATTATTAGGATCCGCGCTTGAAATTGTAATTGACACACATGGCTGTTTTGACTTTTTCTAATGTTTCCGCAACAACTATGCGAGCTCTTTTGTTACCTTCGCTGAGAATGTCGTTGATAAAAGATTTATCTTGTATGAGTTTGTTTCTTTTTTCTCTGATTGGCTCCAACATATTATTAAGCGCAACAAATAGTTTTTCTTTTACTTCAACATCGCCTATTTTTCCTTTGCGATATCTGTCTTCCATATCTTTAACTTCATTAGTGTTTGGATTAAATAATTTGTGATATATAAAAATAGGGTTTTTGTCTGGATTTCCCAGATCAGTCGGGTGAATTCTATTCGGATCAGTGTACATACTCATTACTTTTTTCTTTAACTCTTTTTCAGAATTTTTTAAAAAAATTGCATTATTCAAACTTTTACTCATTTTATTTTTTCCATCAGTTCCTATTAGCGATGGGCATTCGCTTAGTAATGGTTCCGGTAATTGAAAAACTTCTTTATTAAATGTATTATTAAATCTTCGCGCAATTTCTCGAGTAAGTTCTAAATGCGGTAATTGATCTTTGCCGACAGGAACTAACTGCGGCCTAAATCCCAAAATATCAGCGGCTTGAGATATAGGATACCCAACAAAACCAAAACTCATATTTTTAACACCATAAACTTTTGCTTCTTGTTTTACAGTTGGATTGCCAATCACATTAGACATTCCGACAAGATATGAAAAATAAACAGTTAGCTCTGCTAATTCAGGAACACACGATTGAACAAAAAAACAATTTGACGGCTTTAACCCAAGAGCCATATAATCCGCCATAAGTTCATAAATATTATTTTGAATTTCTGCGTATTTTTCAATGTGGTCAGTAAATACTTGTAAGTCCGCAATAATAAAAAAACTTTCGTATTCGTCTTGCAATTCAATTCTTTTTTTTATACTTCCTATATAATGCCCTATGTGAAGAGGTCCAGTTGGTCTGTCGCCTGTCAGTATTCTTTTTTTTAATTTTGTAGCGTTTATAGAATCTTTCATAAAAATAATATTTTATGTATTCGTTTTAGATTTTTCTGGTTCTACTATAATTCTAAGGATTCCGATATTTTCGTATCCTAAATGAATTTTTATCGAGGTTTCACAAATTTCACGAATTGGATGTTCTAATTCAATGTGGTCTTTTTCAATTTTAATTCCCTCTTTCGCCAAAAAACTTTTTACATCGTTTTTTGTTATAGAGCTATAAATTTCACCGTGCTCACCAACTTTAATTCCAGCTCTAAATACCAATCCGTCAACTTTTAATTTTAACGCTTCTGATAACGCCTTGCCTTTATTTGCTCTTTTTAGCGACATCAATTTCAAATCTTCGAGCTGATGCATATTCTTTTTTGTAATAGCTGTCACTTTTTTAGCTTTTGATAAAAAAGTATAATATCCGGGCTTAACGGTTTTTAATTCTCCTCTTTGTCCCAATTTAGAAATATCATCCAACAAAACAACATTCATTCCTTTATTTTTTATTGGTTTTTTTCCGCTTTTCTTTCTTTTTGTCTTAGCCATTTCACTTATTAATGCTTTTTAATATACTGAATCGTCTGATTTAACACATCATCAACACCGTCATCCGGAGTTTTATCTTCCAATTTTATATCTGGTTCAATTCCCTTTCCTTCCAATTTCAAGCCTTTTGGAGTGAACCAATACCCAACTGTAAGTTTCAATAAATTATCGTCAATTTGAAACATTTGCTGGATACTTCCTTTTCCATATGATTTTTCACCCAAAATTTTTGTTCCTAAATTATCCCGTAATGCTCCTGCAAAAATTTCAGAAGCTGACGCGCTTCCTTTATTTACAAGCACAACCATTCTCAATTTTTTTAAATTTCCCGGACCTTTAGATATTTCTGTTTTATCGCTATTTACAGCGCCACCCCATTTTTCTTTAACAACAACCTGTCCCTTTTTCAAGAAAAATTCACTCAACTTTACCGCTATCTCCAAGTATCCGCCCGGATTATTTCTTAAATCCAATATAAACTTGCGAGCTCCCTGTTTTTTAAGTTTATTATACGCGCTCGTAAATTCTGAAACAGTTTTCGGATTGAATGTATTTATATTTATATAACCTATGTTTGGTTTATAAAATTCTGATTTCACTGCTGGAACTTCTATATTGCCTCTTATAACTGTAAAATCTTTTGTGTCCTTCCAACCTTCACGCATCAATGTCAAAACTACTTTTGTTCCAACTTTGCCTCTAATTTTTTGAACAGCTTCTTCAACAGTTATATTAGTCGCATCCTCTCCGTCTATTTTCATAATAATATCTCCAGCTTTTATTCCAGCTTTATCAGCAGGAGTTCCTTCTAACGGCGCAACAACTGTTACAAGTCCTTTTTTTTCGCTAATCTCCATTCCAACGCCGCCAAATTCACCCTGCAAATCATCTTCAAAAACTTTGGCTTTCTTTTTTTCATATAAATCAGAATATGGGTCATCCAATGAACGCACCAAACCTCTTGCGGCTTCAAACGCGGCTTTGTCATTATTTATTTTTTCTTTATCAACATAATCGCTTTTTATTCTATCCCATGTATCCCAAAATACCTTAAAATGTTTAGAAGTAAAATCGCCTGTTGATAAAAATGGTTCTTGCGCTTCCGCTTGTTCATAACCTTGTTCAAAGGCAAAAAACGACAGAACTAAAATTATAGCTGTGAACAAAATTATTTTTACAAATTTTCTAAAATTTAATTTTTTCATTTAATAATGCTCTACTTAAAAGACGAAGGGATAATTATAACAAAAAAACCTTATAAAGAAAAAGATTCTATTGTTATTATTTTAACAAAAAAATATGGAAAAGTAAGAGCTCTGGCAACTGGGCTTCGAAAACAAGAAAGTAGGCTTTTGGGGCTTTCAGAACCGGGAACAATTGCTAAATTTTATTTTGCCGTGAGTTCTGGAAAATCAATTGTATCCTCAAATATCATCAGGCTTCTATCAATTTTAGGCTGGAAATTTCCAGGAAAAGGATTTAAAGAAAACCCTTATCTTTTTTTATGGGCATTAAGATTTTTAGGAACAGCTAATATTTTGGAAATTTCCGATGAATTATGGGATATAATTTTGAATCTTGACAGAGCTATTTTAAAAGACCCGAGAGGATTTCAAGTTTGGTTCGTGTTGAAAGTTTTAGAAGAATTAGGCGAAGTCCCAAATTTTGAATTTTGCGCAAAATGTGGCGTAGCGCTTTGCGATAAAATTCCTCTCGGGAACCGCTCAAAAAATTTTATCGCAAAGCCTAATGATATTTTTTTTTACAACGCAAATCTTTATTGTTCAAAATGCAGAAAGCCAAGTTATGAATCAATTTCTCAGAAAGATTTATTTTTAATTAAAAGACTTATTGAGAGCCAAGAACCCATATTCCCCTACCCCAAACAATTACATAAAATTCTCACCAAGCAATTATTACGCCACGGGGTGGCGTAATAGCATTCATTAAGTATTATTGGGTGTATAGGTCTATCCCCAAAAATTATTAGCAAAATACAAATCATTATAATATACTAATATCAGGTCGTAATTATATTCATAATATCTTTTTAACAAATGAAAAATATATATACTTATGTTTTCGGAATTATTTTTGCGTCAATAATTATTTTAGCTCCAGCTTTTGCGCAGCAACAAGCTCCAATTTGCCTAAATTCATCCGGGCATTTGATCTGGGAAGCTCCTCAAACAAGCAATTACATCCCGTATCTTAGATCTACAGATTCTGTCTCTAATTCTCCGTTTAAAGTTAGCGGACAATATATCAGAGTTCCAGAAGGTATGGAGATTGTAAGGCGCGATACAACTGGCGGATATGCGCAAGGAATTTTCTTTTTAGATAAAAACGCAACAACAAGAGAGTCGGGTGTTGGATTTTATGGAAGTGGAAACAATGTGCCTGATACTATTTTTTTGGGATTTGGGACAAGCCCATGGAGTTCTACTAACGGATTATTTATAAAAAATACCGGCAATGTCGGAATCGGAACAATAGTTCCGTCTGAAAAATTAAATGTTGTTGGCAACATTAAAGCAACTGGCGATATTTGCACAGCTACAAAATGTTTAAATAGTGTAACTGGTGGAAGCGGTGGCGGAATCGGAGGAACTGGAACAGCAAATTACATTTCAAAATTCACAAATTCAACAACATTAAACAATTCGTCAATTTTTGAATCAACAGCTGGAAATATCGGAATCGGAACAACAGCGCCACTATCAAAATTAGAAATTGCTGGAAATATAAAAGCAAGCGGCGATATAGCAGGAACAAGATTGTGTATAGGAAATGATTGTCGCGCAAGTTGGGGAGGGACAGGATCGCCAGAACAATCGGGCTGGGCATTAAATGCTTCAAGCAACACAATCGGTACAATAAATTCAGTAACAAACCCCAAAATTCAAATCAAAAACGGAACTAATTTAATTTTAGAAATCTCCGAAGAATAAATGCGAAATAAATCATTCACCCTTCTTGAACTCTTAATCGTAATATCCGTTATAGGGATTCTGTCGACGGTTCTGCTCGTCGTGTTGAAACCTAATGAACTGATTGCAAAAGCTCGCGACACGCAAAGAATATCCGATTTAACGAATTATGAAAAAAATATTAGGTTGGCGTTGCTGGAACCAGATACTAATTTGTCTGTTGATAATGTAATTTATTTATCTCTTCCTGATACTTCTACTGGTTGTTCATCCTGGACATCTCAATTACCTTCTTTGCCTTCTGGTTGGAGTTATAAGTGTTCTAATGAGCCAGAAAAAGCAGATGGAACTGGTTGGTTACCTATAAATTTTAATAATACAACAATTCTAAATATTAATAATATTAAACTTGACCCATTAAATACACCTCCATATTATTATAGTTTTGTTGAAGGGTCTTTTGAATTAACGGCTTACTTAGAATACTCTGGTAATAGAGCCACAACAAATTCTCCTTCATCAAAGGATGGCGGAACAAATTTAAAATTATTTGAAACAGGAGATGATAAGACTGTGACTCCGATTTCGTTTGAAGAGCAGAGAGTTGGGGATGGCAGCAGCCTAATTAGTGGAGTCTTTACCATAAGAAATGGGGTTTATGGAGTAACAGCAACAAATCCAGCGCCAGTTTATGATGGCAATACAATTACATCGGTTCCTCTTGGAAGCACAAATGATTATTATATAGAAAATGATTTAGGTAGCGTTAAAAATGTTAAAAAAATAAGGATATTTACAGATTTTAACAGCGCATTTTATGGAGAAGAAATTATAGTTGTATCATATTTTAATGGTTCCACTTGGGTATCTATTGGGGAAGCATATTCTTCTGGCTGGAATGAATGGACAATAAATATTAATACTTCAAAAGTGCGTCTTTATCATTTTGAATT
>JBBTQG010000027.1:0-6599 GCA_038065795.1 Patescibacteria group bacterium
TCAAATTATGGCGATGAATTATATTTGATGAATTTTCAGATTCCGCCGTATCAGCCAAAAAATACCCCGAAAGAATATGATGAAAACAGAGCGCGAAAATTATTATTACATAAAAAACAGATTAATCTTTTAATTGGCAAGTTAAAAGAAAAAGGATTAACGATTGTTCCATTAAAAGTTTTTATAAAAAAAGGGTTGGTCAAAGTTGAAATCGCGCTAGCGAAAGGAATGAAAAAATTTGAAAAGCGAGAGAAAATTAAAAAAAGGGATTTTGAACGCGAAGTAAGCAGGGCGCTTAAGCAGTATTAGTTGAATCAAAATAAAATGATAGAATTAATACTTTATAATTTTTTTTATTTTTTTAAGCAGTTCGGATTATTCGGAGCGTTTTTGAATATGTTTGTTGAAAGTATTGGCATACCAATACCAATTGAAATTGGGTATATTGTAGGTTGGAATTTAATAGAGCTTAAAAAATATTCTTTTGTCTTTGTTATTTTGGTTTTAACGCTCGGTAATATTACTGGCGGTGTTGTTGCTTTTTTGATTGGCAGGGGCGGGAATAAATTTGTAAGGAATAAATTACAACGCAACAACAGAATAAATGAAATTTGTAAAAAGCTTGAAAGCTGGTATAAAAAATACGGCGACATAACTGTTTTTGCTACAAGATTTATGGGCTATGTAAGATTGTGGAGTTCGTATATCGCTGGTTTTGCAAATGTAAAATTTACGCGGTTTTTATTTTGGACAGCATTTGGTTCTTTAATTTTTAACGCATTTGCTTTATATCTCGTCAAATTTCTTGTAATCATTTGGAACAAATACGCAGTTTATCATTTGTTTATTATTGTGGGCGCCTTTTTTGTTTTTTTCGGAATGTTTATTTATCAAATTATCAAATCAATCGCCAATACAATCAAAAAATAACGCTGAAAACAAAAATAAAAGTTAAAAAAATAAAGAAAAAGGTTGAGAAAAAATAAAAAATAATAATAAGAATTCACCTAATGAATTTTAATATTCAAAAAAGCCTTCTTGATGGCTGGAAACCTTATATTTGTATTATCGTGTTAGGATTTTTGATTTATTCGCAAGTTTTATTTTTCGGGCTCACTTATCTTGATGACTCTATAATCATTATCAACAATCAAAACTTTTTTCAAAACCCTCAAAACATAATACAAATTTTTAAGCAACCTGATTTTATATCTCCGCAATTTTATCGTCCGATATTACATCTCTTTTTCTTTTTTGAATCGTATTTATCTGGAACGGCTCCTTTTCTTTTTCATTTAACAACATTCTTGCTTCATCTATTGGGCGCCATTTTGGTTTTTTTGTTGTTTTTAAATTTAGAATACAAAAAAGATATTTCTTTAATATTTTCTCTTATATTTGTCGCGCATCCTGTTTTGACACAATCAGTTGCGTGGATTCCGGGCAGAACTGATTCATTATGGTCTATTTTTGCGATTCTTTCTTTCATTTTTTTGATTAAATTTATAAAGACGCGGAGCATAATTACTAAAAATTCAAAAAATAACATTGAAAATTACAAAGTTGCTGAAAATGATGCTGAAAATGCTTTATCATTTTTAGCGCCGAAAAGTAAATTTTTGACGCTTTTATCCCCGATTTTGTTTTTTGGGGCTCATTTATTTTTTTTGATATTAACGCTTTTATCAAAAGAGACCGCTATTGTGTTGCCGATTATATTTATTTTTTATATTTTATTCATACAAAATCACGGGAAAAAAATTAGAACTTCAATAAGTTTTTTATTAAGCTGGAGCGTTATTATAGCGCTCTGGCTGGCGTTGAGAAAAATTATTTTAAGTTCTTTTGTGGGAGTTTCATTTTATGAAATTAAACAATCAATAATTGCTCATATTCCAGCAATTTTTTCGTATATAGGCAAAATACTTTTTCCGTTTAATTTGTCTGTCCTTCCACATATAAATGATTTATCCCAATCTATCATACTGGGATTTGTTGGATTGATTTTAATTGTTATTGCTCTTGTTTTTTCAAAAAACAAACGATTTAATTTTATTGTTTTTGGAGTAGTGTGGTTTATTGTCGCGCTTTTGCCCTCATTCATAATATCCAAAATTGTGCATGAAAGCAGAATTTATTTTCCAATAATTGGATTTTTTATAATTTTTTTGGAAATTGATTGGATTAAAAAAATAGATTTTTCAAAAATAAAACATTTAATAATATTTACAATAATCATTTTATTTTTTTCTGTTGTAAGTTTTTTATATGTTAGAACATATGCGACCCCGATTAGTTTTTGGCAAAACGCCATAAAAACATCACCGCATTCTTCTCTTGCGCGCCTTAATCTTGGCGTGATTTATTTTTTTAGCGGAAATTTAATGAAATCCGAGATTGAATACAAAAAAGCAATAGAATTAAATCCCAAAGAACAAATGGCGCATAATAATTTAGGATTTTTATATCAAACGCAAAAAAGATATAAAGACGCTGAGATTGAATATAAAAAAGAAATTAAAATAAATCCAAATTATGATGTAGTGTATTACAATTTAGGTCTTTTATATTATGAAAACAAAAATACTGAAACCGCAAAAAAATTTATCCAACACGCTATTTTTCTTAATCCAAAAAATATTTACGCTAGCGAATTATTAGAAACGCTGAAAAATATATTTTAAAATATATTTTTCAGCGTCGAAAATGTCAAAAATGCCGAAAATTTATTTTTCGGCGCTAAAAATAACTTATTATTTTTAGCATTACTTTTAAGCATTTTCGACGATTCTAAATAATCCAAATTATTAACTATTATGAATTACGGAATAAAATATATTTTATTTCGTAATTAGGTGTGGAGATGAGGAGAGTCGAGGGGCAAAAGCCCCGATTTCATTCTTGCATCAATTATTTATAAAATTATTTTTTCAAAAAACACCGTGTGTCTTGTGGAGATGACCGGTATCGAACCGGTGTCGAAGAAGAAGAATGTTTTAGCTTCTACTGATATAGTTCCGCTGGTTTGCCTCTGGACTTTACGCGGAACAAAAAATCCATAGGTTGGTTGAGTTAATTTTGAAAATCATACCACAACCGAAGAATGATTTTCTATTCGGAAAATTCTTAGCCCCAATAGAGAGTTTCCGACGCCTGTTCTATTGAAGCCCCTAAACCGCAGTTCAGGGTTGCTCACGGTTAAGCGTAAGCAAGTGCCATATTTTGGTTGGCAATTATGATTTTGCTCTATTGCTCCCGAGCAGGGAGTTCAGCGACTAAATACTCTTTTTCTCCTCAAAATCCAAATACATCCCCATTAATACATTATAACAAATATCCTTAAAAATTCAAAAATTTCCGAAATTAGTAAGGCAAATTTCGGGGCTGAAAAATGACAAATTAATGTATGTTTTAATATGCGCAGTATGTTTTATATTTTTAAAATAATTTGTTATAATATAGCTAAGCTGTTAGATCCAAAAATAATAAAATTGAGGTTAGAGAAAGTAAGATTGGTTGATGAAAATGGAGCGCAAGTCGGAGTTTATGAATTGGCTGAAGCGGAAAAGATTGCGACAGAGAAGAATTTTGATTTGATTTTAGTTACAGAAAATTCAGATCCACCTGTGGCTAAATTGGGAGATTTTAGAAAATTTTTGTATCAATTAGAAAAAGAAAAAAAACATCAAAAAAAACATAGAGTTGAATTAAAAGAAATAAGAATAAGTTTTGTTGAAGGTGAAGGAGATATGGAGAGAAAAGCAAAGCATGGTGTAGAATTTTTAGAAGATGGAAATCCTGTTAAAATAAGATTGTCTTTAAGGGGCAGACAAAAACTTCATATAGATTTTGCTAAGGATAAATTGGAAAAATTTTTAGCGATGATAGAAATGCCCTATAAATTTATTCAAGAAATTAAAAAAGAGCCGAATTTTTTATCAGTAACAATTGCAAAAAAATAAAATGAATAGAAAATCTTTGTCAAAAAGAGTAAGGGTAACAAAAAATGGCAAGGTTATGAGAAGGTCTGCTGGCGTAAGTCATAATCGTTCAAATAAAACAAGCGCCAAGTTAAATTCAAAAAAAAGAGCGCAACCTATTAGTAATAAAGTTATGGTTTATCTCAAATAATTTTGCGTATAGAATTGGAAAATTAAAAAATGCAAAAAATAAAAATTGTAATTTCGGGAGCAGCTATTTCAAGTAGTTGCGTTGAAAATGTAAATCAACTCGCGTACGAAATTGGAAAAGAAATAGCCGAGCAGGACGCTATTGTAATAACAGGCGCTACGACAGGATTGCCGTATTGGTCTGCAAAAGGAGCGTTTGAAAATAATGGTTTTGTGATTGGATTTTCGCCAGCAATAAATGCAAAGCAACATTTGGAAATGGGTTTGCCCGTTGATTATCATAATATTATTTTTTATACAGGCGAGGGTTATTCAGCAAGGAATTTAAGATTAATAAGAGCAGGCGATGGCGCTATTTTTATTTGCGGAAGAACAGGAACATTAAATGAATTTGTTATCGCATTTGAAGAACAAAAACAGATGGCTGTTTTGAAAAATTCTGGCGGAGAAGAAATGTTTATGGATGAAATTGTCGCGGAAGCTCACAAGCCGCATAGCGAAATAATTTGGGAAACAGACCCTAAAATTTTGGTTTCAAAATTAATTGAAATAATTAAAAAAGACAATGGAGAATTTTGAAGTTTTGTATAAACTTTTTTTGGGCGGAGCTTTCGGGGCGTTAATAGGAATAGAGAGAAGTTTTTTTAAGAAACAGGCTGGATTGAGAACTTTTGCGCTGGTTGGTTTGGGCGCGACATTGTTTTCAGTTCTTGCAACTCATTTTGGCATTGAGGGAAGTTCAAGAATTTTATCAAACATAGTTGTTGGAATTGGGTTTATTGGCGCGGGTCTTATTTTTTATCATTCTGAAAAATTAACTGGCGTTACAACAGCAAGCGCGCTATGGATAACAGCTGCAATCGGCGCGTCAGTTGGTCAGGGGTTGTATTTAGAATCATTTTTTGTAACAATTTTTACAATAATTATTCTCACAGTTCTACCATTTTTTGAAGAAAAAATTTGTCAAAACGAAATTAGTAGAAACGAAATTAGTAGAGAAGAATAGCTTGACTAAAAATGACAAAAACAGTTGAGTCTATATTTTTAATTGTATCTACAACAGTAGGATTAGGCGTTTTTGTGTTGCCTTTTGCTTTGGCTTCTAGCGGAATTTTTTTTTGGCTATGGTTTTTGTTTTTAATACTTGTTACACATCTTCTTCATTTGGCGTACGGAGAAATAATTTTTCAAGTTGAAGAAAAACATAATTTACCGGGGTTAGTCGCTAAATTTTTTGGACATAAATTTAAATTTCCTGTGTGGCTTTTTGATTTTATTGGAATTAATCTTACTTTTCTTGTTTATCTAATAGCGTCAGGAACATTTGTTTCAATAATTTTTCCAATTAATCCGATTTTTACAAAACTGGCGTTATTCGCTATTGTTGGATTCATTACTTATTTTTCAGTAAATCCTATCGCAAAAATTGAGACCATTTTATCAGTTTTGTTAATCGCGATATTTTTACTGATAAGTTTTTATATTCTGCCAAATTTTGATTCACAAAACTTTATTTCAAACATTAAAAATTTTGGCGATGCGTCTCCGTTTTTTAGTTATGGAATTTTGATTTTTGCATTCACGGGTTATTCATCGTTGCTTTTGGTTTATGACTTAATAGGCAAAAATGTGAAATTATTTAAAAGAGTAAATGTTTGGGCGCTGGCGATTATTTTTGTGTTGTATGCTTTATACACAATTTCTGTTTTTGGAGCTTTGGGAAATAAAGTAAGCGAGGAAAGTTTGACAAGTCTTTCAAAAATTTTACCGCAATCAATTATCGCGCTCGGAGTTCTTTTGGCGCTCTTGAATATTTTTACAACATTTATCGCGTTGGCGCTGTATTTGAAAAGAGGGTTAATAGATGATTTTAAGATTAAAGAAAAGCCTGCGTGGTTTTTGACAAATATTCCAATTTTATTTTTTGCGGTTTTACCGCTTGAAAAAATTGCGGGACTTTCGGGAATTGTAGGAACCATTTTTATAGGCGTAAATTTAATCTTGCTTTTATTGTGTTATCAAAAAATCAAGGAAATCAAATATTTTAATGTTTCAAAATCAATTGTATGGTTGCTGATTGCAATATTTAGCATAGGGTTTGTATTGGGGTTGATTTTGTAATAATTGGTGGTATAATGAAAATAATAATTTCCTTGTGGCTATATAAGGGGTTTGGAAACACCCGTTCCCATTCCGAATACGGTAGTGAAACTAACCCTTGCCGATGGTACTGCGAAAGCGGGAGAGTAGGTGCTGCAAGGATTTTATTTAACCAAACTACACCCGACGGGTGTGGTTTGGGTAAGTAGGGTTTAGAAGGGTTTTTCGGTGATAAATTTAAAAAATTTAACTCTCACGCTTACATTGTGCGTAGAGGTTATACATTTATTTGACTTTTTAAAAAGCCGTGGTATAATTAAGGTAGTCAAGTTCTACAATTCGGTAGCCCCAAAGGGGCAGGAGGAGAAA
>JBBTQG010000028.1:0-19266 GCA_038065795.1 Patescibacteria group bacterium
CAGACACTGACAACGCAAGAACAAAAACTGATAAAATTGCTCCGATTATAAATTTTTGCCATAAAATTTTGATTTCTGATTCTTTTGCGATTTTATGATGGTCATGGTGCTCTTCTGTTGTATTATTTTTTTCTGTTTTATGTTTATGCTCATTATTTTTTTGTTCAAAATTAACTTTATATCCCAACCCTTCAATCGCTTGCCTTATCTCTTCGTTATTTAATTTTTCGTTTGTTTCAATAACCGATTTGCCGCTGTAAAAATTGATACTAACCGAATGTATATTTTTATTTCTTTTTAAAACATTTTCAATATTAACAACGCAACTCGGACAATCCATACCAATAATTGTAAATTCAATAGTTTTCATTAAAAAAATTAGTTTATTTATTTTTTGAATATAAATTTTTGCCTTGCTATATTTATATCTCCTGTATCTCCATTAAAATTTTTAATTTTTACTTAAAAATTTATTATATAACACGACAAAAATGTACGCAACAATATAACTTAAAACAATTACAGATACAAGACCACTGATAAAATCTAAAACAACAAAATTTGGTGAAATCGTAAATTGCTCAAGATTAAATGTATGAATCCACCAACCTAAAAGTTTTGTTGCCGATGATGGAGCAACTAAAACAAAAAAACGACAAACAACATAAACGATACCCATTGTTGCGCTTGATGCTAATGCGAATTTATTTTTATTCAATTTCATTTCCATTTATAAAAAACTTAATTAATTATTACCGACTGTTTAATTTAATGTTAATAAAATCTTAAAATGATTTTACTACTAAATAAACAACTAATCCTACCATAATTACTATGTGCAAAATGTTAATAATATCTATGGAAGATTTATGTTTCCTTGAGGATAATTTTTGTTCAGTATCTAAATGATGATTTTGATGACTTGATTTATGACAGCAAAGCATTGTTATGAATGCGAAAAATTTGTTTTAAAATATAAACAATTCCCGTTAAATTAATTATAATACCGACCCAAAATAATTGAATTTGATATTGACTTATTATTGCAATAATTCCAGTTGTTGCTATAATCGGTATGATATTTGCTAAATAATGAGCACAACAAGAAATCATCGCTATCGTTGATGTTGCGCCCGAGACAATAGCATTGTTCCTCGAAATATTTTTCTGTAAGATTAAATTTTTTGCATATGTGTATAATCCAATTTGGATTCCAAAACCGATTGATAGGGTAATAAAATAATACCAAAATTTATAAAACTGAGAGACAGAAAAATTCCAACCAGAGATTAAACTTACGATTAAAAAATATACAATTAAAAGAATAATTGCCGCAATAATGCCGCTTATAAATGATTTAAAAAATATTTTTCTATCTTTCATAATTATTTTGAATATTTATCGCGTTCCGCAATTTATTCCGCTATTCTGCGATTTTAATTGTTGAATACTTTGTAATTTTTTATCAACATTTTCCATCCAACCAGAAGCCGATGAATATTTAAAACTCATTACTTCTTTTGCATCAATTTGATTCCAATTTTTATTCTCAAACAATTTAAAATATAACGCTGTTTTTATGTAATTGTCCGAAAACCAAAATGAATTAAGCTGCAAAGATAATTGATATAATTGTTCTCTTGAATAACCTTGACTTGCGGCTAATTCCAAAGCGCCAAGCAAGGCTGAACCATGATTGCAATCTTGAAAAAATGTTGAATTATCACAGCATGGGCGAAATGTATTCTGGGCAACTTCTAAGACTAATTTTTCTTGTTCGGAGGTTAGTCTAATGACTTCAATTTTATTAAAATAAGCGCCACCATTTTCTTCTTTGCCCAAATTCCATCCGCCAGTAGAAGCAAATCCATATAAATCTTTTCCATTAATTGGGCTTTGTTCATTAAATTTTGTTTTATTAGATAATCCTATCGCCCAAAATAAATTTAAATACACCGGTGCTGTTTTATCATTTATAACAATTTGCTCACTTGAACCATTTGTTAAAATTTTCAACATATCATCACTAATACCTCCCCTTGTTTTATACAAATTTTCAAACTTTTTTAAATCAATAACCCCGGACTCAACTAATATTTTCATTGAATCACCAAAAATAATATCGGTTTTAAATCCTTGCTCTGGCAAAACTTGATTTACAGCGCTTTGATAAATTTGATAAAAATCTTGCTGTGGTTTTTTTTGAGAAATTTGAAATTTTTGATTAAATACCAAGGCTCCGATTAAAAATATAATTACTATTGCTAATATTTTTATTCTTAAATTATTCATTGTTATTCTTTATATTATTACCACGCTTCATCCCAGACCTAACTATCACATATACCAAAATAAAAAGTGAAATTCCCAAAATCCAGTCAAGAAATCTATATTGAGATAAAAACCCCCCAACTATCAAATTTAAATTTCCTATTGTTTGGTTTATTCTCTGAGACTGAACACCCATTGCAATTTTTCCTTGATAATTCAAAATAGCAATCCATATACCCATCACGACAAAAATAACAGCTGATACAAGGTCGCCAAAAGAATATGCGCCGAAACGTTTATTAAGAAAATTTTTAACAGACTGTAATGGGTTGCTTTCAAAAAACAAAGCGCCGATGAATAAAGGGAATACCATTCCAAAAACATAGCTCAATCCTACCAGTAATGTTTGAATAAGAGTTGATGAAATTCCGGCTAAAACTACTGCCCCCGCTAAAACTGGTATACAACAAGCGCTTGATAATCCAGAAACAACACCCAACACATATAAAGAGCCCCATTCAATAGCTGACGATTTTTCACCATTAACATTTTTTGTATTAATATTTTTTTGAGGCAACCGAGGTAGATACATCATTAAATTTTTTCCAAACAATATTAAAACACCAAACAAAATCATCAACAACGCCCCAAAATAATATACCGCGCTATGATATTGCGTAAATAAACTTAATATTATTTTGACTCCAATAGCAATTGGTAATATTATTGTAGCAATGCCCAATGAAAAAATAAATGTCCCGAGAAAAACTTTTGATCGAGTTCTAACAATCTGACCTATATATGCTGGAAATAAAAATGTAATACAACATGGCGCGAATAATGCTATCATTCCAGCTATAAAGCCTACAACAATTGATGCCGAAAATAACACTTCCATTTATTTAGATACAGACGCTTTAATAGTTAGTTCAACTTGTTTATTACTTGGATCATTTGTAGAAAACATAATATTTCTTTCAACTAAACCAAAAACAGGCATGACCGCAGGCTTGTATATTGCTCTAATTGTTGCTGTTGCATTCGGTAAAATTTCTCCAGCCCACCTTAAAGCATCCGGAGGCATATGCATTGCCATATTAAATTCAGGAGATTCTTTACCGTTTATCAAAACTCTTGCGAAGGTGCAATCACATGAAGTAAAAACATTAAAAATTTTTAATGTGCTAGATCCATTATTTTTAATTTCAAAATCCGCTGATTTTTCATCACTTACTTTCATATTTCCCAAATCAGCTACTTTTTTTGAAATTTCAAGTTTTGCTTCTGGATTTAATACAACTTGCTCAGGCTTTTTAACCTGTCCCTTTGACGACAAAAATATTACGCCGCCTATAACTATTATTAATATAAAAATTGTTGCGACAATTTTAGTATCTTGATTCATTGTTTTAATTATTATTTTTTGGCTTTTCTAAAAACCTCTACGACTTCTTTAATTGCTTTTTGACTTTTATTTTTATTTTTTAAAGATTGCTTAAGGCAAGTTCCTAAATGATTTTCCAATAAAAGAGAATCCACTCCTTCTAATGCTTTTTGCGCCGCCAATGATTGATTTAAAACATCAATACAATACTTATCATTTTCTATCATATCTTTCAATCCTTCAACTTGCCCTTTTATAATATTCAATCTTTTTATAATGTTTTTCTTTATCCTTATATCCATAATAAAATTTACATATACCCCTTAGGGGTATATTAATTATATGGTAACAAAAATTAAAAGTCAAGAGTTATTTCCATATATAAATTCTCTACTTTATAAACTTAATGTTTAATTGTCGAAAACGATTTATCGTTTTCGGCGCTGAAAAACGAATTTTCAGCTGTTTTTTTTCTATACTAATTGCGCGAGATTCATCGAGCCCTTGCTCCGTAAAATCAATTTTTCCAGAAAATATTTTTGGTAATATAACACTAATATTTTGTTCTATTAGTTCTCTTAATTTTTTATTTTCACAATAAATTTGAATATCAACTTTATCTTTTATTGTCAATCCTTCTTCTCTTCTTAAATTATTTAATTGTCTAATAAATTCTCTTATTATTTTTTCATTTATCAAATTTTCATCAGTTTTCGTTAATAACCCAACAGACACTCCTTCATCATTTATTTCAATCACATCTGACAATATTCCCGCATTTGTTTTAATTTTTATATCCCTAATATTCAACGCTTCTTTTATTAACTCCTGAAATTCATTTTTTATTTCTTGATTAATATACGCGATATACAACGGCAACCTCACTGATAAATTATTTTCTTTTCTAATTCGCAAACCCAATGAAACAATTTTCTGAATTATACTCATCTGCTTATCTACATTTGCCACCAATTTATCATTTTTAATATTTTCTGAAATTTTTTCTAAAAATACAGACAGCTTGAATTTATAATATTTTTTCAAAAATGTATTTTTTAAATTCTGATATATATGCTCCGCAATAAACGGCATAAATGGGGTGATGATTATGCTCAAATTTATTAAACTTTTTCCCAGTACAATCGGATTTTCTTTAAATTTCAATCTGTCGCGCGAAAGTTTTATATACCAATTATTTAAATCATTATTTACAAATCCAGTTATTAATTCCAAGCTTTTTCTTAAATCATAATTTTCCATATATTCATTAACTTCATTTATTAATTTTTGCATTTTTATTTCAATCCATTCATCTAAAATATTGGTGTTTTTTTCATTTTCTTTTTCATTTCCAGCTTCCCATAGCTCGCTTACCATATTAAAAAAATTTAAAGAATTTAAAATTGGAAAAACCAATTCTTTTTGACTTTCCCTTAATAAATCTTCGTCAAATCTTGTATTTTCACCCGGCGCGGTATTTTTGATAATAAAATATCTAAGAGCATCAACTCCATATTTTTCAAAAATAAAATTGGGGTCTGGATAATTTTTTAATTTTTTAGAAAGTTTTTTCCCGTTTGCGTCTAAAATTAACCCGTTGACAATTACATTTTTAAATGAAGGTCTATCAAATAACGCGGTTGATAAAATATGGAGCGTATAAAACCATCCACGAGTCTGGTCTAATGATTCGGCAATAAAATCAGCTGGAAAAGTTTTTTTAAATTTTTGCTGATTTTCAAAAGGATAATGATATTGAGCGTACGGCATAGAGCCCGACTCAAACCAACAATCTAAAACTTCTTCTGTTCTTTTCATTTCTCCCCCGCACTTATCACACTTAAATACCATTTCGTCTACATATGGGCGGTGCAAATTGCTTATTTTTTTTTCGCTTAACTTTTCTACTTCTTCTACGGACCCAATAACTTTTATTTCGTTACATTTACAAACCCAAACAGGAACCGGTGCTCCCCAAAATCTATTTCTTGAAACAACCCAATCTCTTGCTTCATTAAGCCATTCTCCAAATCTTCCGTCTCTAATGTGCTCCGGCACCCACTTGATTTCTTTATTGTTTTTTATTAATTTATTTTTTAGAGCAGTGACTTTTACAAACCAAGCTTTTGTTGAATAATTTAAAAGCGGGGTATCACATCTCCAACAATGAGGGTAACTATGAGTAAAATTTTCAAAATAAAAAAGTTTGCCTTCTTTATCCAAATAATCTTTAATGTTAGTATCTTGATTTTTTACAAATTTTCCAGCCCATTGAACTACTTCATCGACAAAAGTCCCGTCAACTTTAACATGGCAAATTGGTTCTATTTTTTCGCGTAATCCAATTTGTAAATCGTCTTCGCCAAACGCAGGAGCTATGTGAACAATTCCAGTTCCTTCTTCGGCGCTCACAAAATCCGCAAGAACAATATAATAACAATCCGTTTTATTTTTAAAATACGGAAAAAGAGATTCATACCTAACGCCTTCTAAATCTTTTACTTTTACATCTCCAATTATTTTATATTGCTTATCTTTAAAAACATCGGCAACGCGACCCTTTGATAAAATATATTTTTGCCCATCTGATTCCGCAATAACATACTTGATATTTTTATTCAAAGCTAAAAACATATTACCGGGCAATGTCCATGGTGTTGTTGTCCATGCAAGCGCAAACGCGCCAGCGTATAATCCATCCAAAAGTTTAAATTTTACATATACAGACAAATCTGTAACATCTTTGTATCCTTGCGTTACTTCAAAATTGGAAAGAGGAGTTTCGCATCTTGGACAAATATGCATACTTTTATAACCTTGATACACTAATTTTTTATTCCATAACTCCTTAAATACCCACCAAACACTTTCTATGTACTTATTATCCATAGTTGAATACGCATTTTTAAAATCCCCCCATCTTCCAATTCGCTTAAACATTTGATGCCATTCATCAATACAATCAAAAACAGAATTTTTACAAATTTCATTAAATTTCTCTATTGATTTATATTCATTTTCTCCTAATTTAAAAATATCTTTTTTTGATTTTATTCCGATTTTTTTTTCAACATAAAGTTCAACGGGTAATCCATGGCAATCCCACCCAAAAGTTTGTTCAACGGAAAATCCGCGCAAACTCCAATATTTCAAAACAGCATCTTTTATAAAACTTACCATTATATGTCCATAATGCGGAGAGCCAGACGCAAAAGGAGGTCCATCAAAAAACGAAAAAGTTTTCTTTTCCGCCTTGGCGCGAGACAGGTTGTTTTTTAAAAATTTTTCAAAAATTTTTTCTTTATCCCAAAAATTTATTAAATCCTGTTCTATTTGCGAAAGAGATTTTTTATTTTCCATTATACTATATTTTAGCACAATCTCTCTCCGCATAAAAAACATTAATTACAAAAATTTACAAAACATAAAAAATTGTCGATAGGAAAACCAGCCTCTATCGACAATTGCGTCATACCCCCCACAGCTCTTCTTCCAATTCATTGTCTTCGCCTAATTCGGTGAAGATTTGCGCCAAAACCCACGAAAACACATCTAGTAATCCTTCTATCAATACAAATATAATTTTCACGACAACACCTTCCTTTCCCCAAATTTTACTGCTTCTGATTTAATTATAGCACATTTTTAAAAAAACAAAATAGACCGCGAAACTTCGCAGTCTATTTTATTTTTAATTCAATCAAATAATCACATCTTTTATTCTACATTAACATCTGTGCCTTCATCAGTGCTTGTGCTTTCACCAACACTTACATCCTCTTCTGCATCTGCATCTGCGCTTACATCCTCTCCTACAATCATTTCATTGATTACAGCTCTTGTTTTTGGTCCAACAAAACCATAGCCCGCAACTCCTTTTTGAGCAATTTCTTGTTCTTCTTGAAATTTTTGGACAGCTTTTAGTGTTAGTTGACCAAAATAGCCAGTGACTTTTCCTTCTGGATAAATACTTTCACCTTGATCTTTTAAGAATTGTTGAAGGATTTTTACATCATCACCTTTTGAACCAATGCTCAGTCCTCTTGTGAGAGCTTGTAATTCTACGGATGGTTCTTCTGCTGGTTCTGATGTGTCAGCTTCTAATATTCCTTCATTAGCACTTGTATCCTCATCAACACTTACATCTTCTACGCTTGCATCTTCTGCATCTGCATCTGCGCTTACATCCTCTCCTACAATCATTTCATTGATTACAGCTCTTGTTTTTGGTCCAACAAAACCATAGCCCGCAACTCCTTTTTGAGCAATTTCTTGTTCTTCTTGAAATTTTTGGACAGCTTTTAGTGTTAGTTGACCAAAATAGCCAGTGACTTTTCCTTCTGGATAAATACTTTCACCTTGATCTTTTAAGAATTGTTGAAGGATTTTTACATCATCACCTTTTGAACCAATGCTCAGTCCTCTTGTGAGAGCTTGTAATTCTACGGATGGTTCTTCTGCTGGTTCTGATGTGTCAATAGTGGGCGATGTAACAACAGATTGTATCTGCTTACTTATTCCAGCTGGAATTTTAATTCCCTGAGCCTGTAGGACTAAAAATAATTTAGCCAATAAATCTTGCGAATTAATTTTACCACCCTGAGATACCGTTGCGGTTTGTGTTTGAGATATAACAGGACTTGGCGCTGGCGCTGAGCTTGAACTACTACCGCCAACAATAGGCGTGCCTCCGCTACCCGATCCAGCCCCCAAAGCGCCTGTTGCTGAACTTACAGCAAAACTTGTTGTGCCTGTTCCTAATGCATATGTAAAAGTGAGAACACTACTGCTATCTGACTGATAATTATTTACGGTGACGCCATCAGCTGTAAGTCTATACCATGCGCCTGCTGAACCAACAGCCAAAGTATGAGCAACAGTTGGACCAGCCAAGCTTGATTCCGTCCATCCACTTATTAAACTTGAAACATATCCACTTGCAACATCAACTTGTAAAACAGATTTTCCGCCAGACGGAGTAATGCCTAATAAATCACCGTTTGTATTTTTTAGAATAAAGGTAGAACCAGCAGGAACATCAGTCGTCAAAACTGTTCCGCTTATTGTAGCTGTATCAGCGGTAGAAGCGCTCTTTACTGAAATAACAGGACTAGCATTAGGAGAAAATGTTAATGTTGTATCAGCGCTAAAAGTAATATTAGCAGCTTTAACTGGTGCAATTGGCGAAACAAGAATAACGCTTGCCAAAAACACAGCTAAAACAACGATTAAATTGTTTGTAATTTTATTTCTCATTTTAATTGTATTGTAATTATTACCAGCCGAATCCTGCTGTTGATGACGCTCTCCTCCAAGTATTAGCGCTGATGCAAGTATAGATATAATCTGCATCCCAAGATATTGAGCCTGCTGCGCAAAGAGTTGTGGAAGCCGCAGGAGTATAAGATGTTGAAATAATTGTGCTTGTGCCTCCAACATATAACGATGTATTTGTTGAAGCAGTTGTCGTTCCAACACTTACTTTTCCAGTGAACATTCCTGTTGAGCTAAATGTAGAAGCTCCTGTAAATGTTTGAGCTCCTGTAAATGTTGAAGTTCCTGTAACACCAAGAGTTCCAGATATTGTTGTTGTTGCAAAAGAAGCAAGCGCAGCAGAAACAGTCAAATTACCAGAATGAGTTGTGGCTCCTGTGAATGCTTGAGCTCCTGTGAATGTAGAAGTTCCTGTAACACCAAGAGTTCCAGATATTGTTGAGGTAGCCAATGTAGTAACACCTGTGCCTGTAATATTCACAGTTGAAATATCACTACCTATGCTTGTTGCTTGTATCGCGGCAACCAAGCCAAAAAGTAATATACCGACCAAATAGAAAACTATAATTCTGGGTGACGATTTTTTTTCGTTGTCCATTATATATATTTATATAAATTAAAATACGACCTGTGTTTTTAATTTGTTAATTTTGTTCGAACCTGTTAATTAATACTATTATAATCTGATAAAGATTTTAAAAACACCTAAATTGTGGATAACTTTTTTTAACTTTGACTTTTATAATTAGTGTAATGATTTTAGTTTTTAATTGGAAGATGAATCCAGAAAAATTAAGCGACGCAGAGGCGATTTTAGATTTCCTTCGCTTCGCTCAGGATAAACTCAAAAAAACTTGCACTGAGACGCAAAGCGTCGAGGTGTGGTTTGCGCCTCCAAATTTATATTTTGAACCTTTAAGAAAAAAATATAACGAATTTTTTGATTTTGGCTTGCAAAATACATTTTATGAACAATCAGGCGCCTTTACCGGTGAAATTTCGCCAAAAATGGCAAAAAATATAGGGGTTGAATTTGTAATTTTGGGACATTCTGAAAGAAAAAAACTCGGCGAAAGCTTGGAGGATATAAATAAAAAAGTTTTAGCTTCGCTGGAAGTTGGATTGAGGGTTATTTTGTGTTTCGGAGAAAATGTTAAATTAAAATCACGCGAGAATATAATTTTTGAAATAAAAAGTCAATTAAAAATTTTACTTCAAGATGTTCCTATAAATTCTGAAAATTTATATCTTGCATATGAACCTGCATGGGCTATTAGCTCGCAAGAAATCGGTCCGTCTTCAACAGAAGAACTTAAAACTTTTTTGGATTGGTATTGGCAAAATTATAAATTTCCAATTTTTTATGGCGGGTCTGTGGATAGTTCTAATATTGAAAATTATTTAACGCTTAAATTAAATGGCTTTTTAATTGGGTCGGCAAGCCTAAAACCTGAAGAAATAACAAAAATTCTTAATATAGCATCAAAATGAAAAACAAAAAATTTATAATCGGTTTGATAGCTGGAATTACGCTTGGCGCTGTCGCTTCATTTATATTAGCATGGACAAACCCAAGCGACCATCCAACAAACGCGCAAGGCGCAATATATACAAGTGGCAATAATATTAAAATCACCAAAAAATTATATATTACAGGAGGTGAAATGGAACTGGGCGACAATGATAATCCAAGTGGAATTCAAATGTTTGACCAGCAAAATGGTCAAAAACAATGCTTACAAATTAAAAATGGCGCTGTTTTCATAAAAAACGGCGATTGTACAAGTTAATAAATTAAATCCATAATGAAAAAAAGATTTTTATCGCTTTTTGTATTATTTATAATAGCCGCTGGAATTTTGATTAAATCCACTGATTTTAACTTTGACATTTCAAGAATTTCAACGCAAAGCGCATTAATAGTTTTTGCTATCGTAACGATTTCTGGAATAATAGACAGTATCAATCCATGCGCAATTTCAGTTTTATTTATTAGTATATCTTTTCTTATAGGGTTAGGTTATCAACGAAAAAAAATAATCGCTTTTGGATTATTGTATATTTTAGGAATTTATCTTTCTTATTTTTTTATTGGAATTGGAATTTTTAAAACGCTTGGAGCAATTGGCGTTCCAACAAATTTAATTCTCAAATTTTTTGCGTTTGTCTTAATTCTTTTGGGAGCCAATGAGCTAATAAAACACATTAATCCAAAAAAATCTGTTAAATTACAAATTTCAAATTTTATTAAACCAACATTAGCAAAATTAACACAGCGCGCTTCTTTGCCTGCGATCTTTTTCCTTGGAGTTCTTGTTGGGATTTTTGAATTTCCATGCACTGGAGGTCCATATTTATTTGTTTTGAGTTTATTGCAAGCAAAGGGAACATTAATAACGGGAATTTTATATCTCCTATATTACAATTTTCTCTTTGTTTTGCCACTTTTAATAATTCTTTATTTTGTTTATAAGATTGAAGATTTACAAAAAATCCAACAAAAAAGTCAAACATTGCAAAAATACAGCAAACTATTTACACCTGTAATTTTAATTATTCTCGGAATTTTAATGCTAATTTTTTACAAATAGTATATTTTCGCGAGTAAATTTTCCTCAGCTGAAATCTACTCTCTTAGCGTTTCAATAATGTTATCGCTTGTTATTTTTTCTCTTTCCAATTGAGTTGGTTCTTCTATTTTTAAATTGACTCTCGCGTGATGCTTTAATCCTATAACTCGCATAATTGTTCTTAAAGCTTTAATCATTTCTCCCTTGCGACCTACAATCAAACCCATATCCTGAGGATGTGCTTTTATTTTCAAAAGTACTCCCATTTCGTCCAGTATCCTTTGAACCTTTAAAGATTCTGGATAATTAACAACCGACTTTAGTAAATCTTCCAGAATTGTCTGGTAATCATATGTTTCTGCCATTTTCTTTCATAACATATATATCTGTTTGTATACAAAAATATATGCGGATATAATTCTTTTCCTATTTCGACTTGTGATGTAATCTTACTTAACCCTAATATCTATTTTATCAGAATTTGTAGGTAATTTGTTATTCCAAAACGGCCAAAATTATAAACCACTAAAACGCTTGTTTTGTCAGTATTTTTTGACTTTTTGAATATTGCCAATAAATATTTTATTAAAACACAAAAATTAATTTTCATCAAATATATTTTAAAAAATTTTGTTAACTTTAAAATAAATTTTGATTTCTAAAAATTTACAAAAACTCCTTAATTAACGCTATTTTTTTTATTTATTCTTTTTATAAATTATATTCTTGTGATGTAATCTTACTTAACCCTAATATCTATTTTATCAGAATTTGTAGGTAATTTGTTATTCCAAAACGGCCAAATTGAAGCCTCTGCATTTTCAATAGCTGGATTATCCTTTAGCATATCTTTAACATTTTCAAGGCTTTTCCCGGCTAATTGTTTAGATATTGCACTTGAATCAATATTCCCTTTTATTGTTACTTTTCCTGATACTTGCGCTTTTATGAATGTTGATTTTGGGTCAATATCCATAACCCTAAAACTTTCAATATCAATTCCAGCAATCCTCACATTAGATTGTTCTTTGAGATTTTTATCGGCAATGATGTCTTTTATAAAATTAACTAGATTTTCTTTTTTAACGCCTATTGTTTTAATATCACCTTTTCCAGAAAAAACAATTCTATCTGTTGCTTGTCCTACTTTATGAGATATGTCCGGCTGACTAATATTTACACTTCCACCATCTTCTGGAAATATGTAATCAGGATATTTTATTTTAAGTTCTTTTACTATTATTTCTTTGATTTCTTTTTCTATTTTGATTATTCCTCCGGATATATCGTCATTTGTTACAATTTTTGTTTCACCGCTACTTCCACCGCCAGAAATTCTATTTTCTGCAATTGTTGTAAATTCTTTTTCCCAATGCGTTCCAGCTAATCCCGGAATTGTAAATTCTGTTTTTGCGCTCACATTATATTTTTCCCCAGTTTCATCAGCAATAACCTCAAACACAACTTTTCCTCCATCTTCTTTTGTCGGCACAGAAACCCTCTGTGTTGCTCTAAAAATTCTTTCATCAGAAGTTTTAAATCTTGTTCCAGCGATAAGAGTCATCTGATTTGATGAACTATTTGATAGCGTTAATTCTCCTTTTGCCCTGTTACCTCCTTTTCCTTCGCCTGTTGCTGGGATTATAACAGTATGCGTTTTTACTAATTCAATTTTTTCTCCTTTTAAAATTTGATTTTGCAAATCGTTATTCAAAGCTTGCGATTTTATTTCCAGCATTTCTTTAAAATCTTTTGACTCTGATTTTAATGTTATTGTGATTGTAGCTCTTGATGTAAATTTATCTAATCCAAAAGCAACAGCTCCTGCTAATAAAATTAAAACCACAGCAATTATAGACCACCTCGATAGCCTTACCTTAAATTTTGTTTTAGTTTTTGGAGCCTTTGCAGTTTTTAATGGCTTTCTAATTTTTGGTTTTAATTTTGATGGAACAATGATGTCAGTTACTATTCTATGGAGTTCTTCTGAATTTTCATATTCTTCAAGAAACACATTAAACCCCGCCACTTTTAACAAATCGCTAATTTTTTTATCCTCAGTGCTAAAATAAATTTTATGCCTTTTTTTAAAAAATTCTTTTTTCAATAAATCAATATTTACAGGATGAGATAGCGCTTTCGTCCCAACGGGCACAACCAACACAATTTCATCTCCTTGAAAATCTTTCAATATTTCAATAACATCTCCCAATTCCTCGGTTCCTTTAAGATATAAATAATCTCTTTCCTCCATTAGTTAGTTTGCTTTGATGTTTTTTGATGTTTTTCAAAAAGCTTTTTAAAAATATTTAATGTTAATTTGCTTATATTTAAACCTCTTTCTTGCGCAATCTCTTCGCTTATTTCAAACGGCAATCCATAAGTTGAATTCAGTATAAAAAATTTCTCACCCAAAACTTCCGCTGGGTCGCCTTCTTTTATTATTTTATCAAATTTCCTTAATCCTTTTTCCAATGTTTTCTCAAATTTCTCCGTTTCTTCAAAAAACACTTTTTCAATTTTTTCTCTATTGTTGAGTTCAGGATATATGTCTCCAAATTTTTCAATAACGCAATTTAAAAACACCGGTACCTCTTTTAATTTTAACTCATTTTGTTTTAATTTCAATACCAAGCGCCTCAAGATTCTTCTTAAAATATATCCTCTCTCCAAATTACTCGGATACACTCCGTCAGAAATAAGAAAAACAGAACTGCGTAAATGGTCTAAAATTATTCTCAAATCTCTTTCGCTGATATTATTAGATTTATCCAAAAGTTTATTTTTTAATCCTTCAAATAAATCTGTTTCAAAAATTGTTGGGGTGTTATTTATAACGCTTATTAGTCTTTCAAAGCCAATTCCAGTGTCAACTCCGTGAAATTTTAGTTTTTCCAATTTGCCATTTTTATCTTGATAATATTCATTAAAAACAATGTTCCAAACTTCAACATTATTTACATAAATTTCAGTCGTTGGTCCGCATGGTCCTTCATCTCCCGTTGGTCCCCAAAAATTATCTTTTCGTCCAAATTTTTTTATTAAATCATCGCCTATCCCCAATTCTTTCCAAATTTTATAACTTTCATTATCAACAGGAATGCCTCTTTCACCTTTAAAAATACTGGGATAATCAATTTTCAATCCGAGTGTTTCCTCAAAAAATTCCTTTGCCCAATAAATTGACGATTTTTTAAAATATCCATCAGTCCCGTAATTTTTCGGCTCATCTTGATTTCCATTAAACGAAAAATTCCCAAGCATTTCAAAAAATGTCAGATGTGTTTCATCTCCGATTTCAGAAATATCCGTTGTTCTAAAACATTTTTGTATGGAACAAATTCTTTGCGTTCCAAAATCAACCATTGCGTCGTTTTCCCCTGTAAAATATTTTTTGAACTGCTGCATTCCAGCAGTTGTTAAAAGAACCGAGACATCGTTTTCTGGAATTAAAGATGAAGAGGGAATTACTTTATGCCCTCGTTTAGCAAAAAAATCAAAAAAAAGTTTTCTTACCTCTTCTGATTGAATCATTATTACATTATACAAAATTATCTCGCGTTAGTCTTCGTCCTCTTGTGGTTTGTCTAAAATCATTGGGTCAATTCCCGCTGACTCGCCTGAAATTTTTAAAACATCTTTGTCAATTTTCCCGAGTTCTTTATAAGCAACATTAAAAGAGTTGACAGTTGTTCCTAAATTATTTCCTAATTTTTTCATAAGAATATCCTGACTTAAAAAATGTTTATTTAATTCTCCAACTCTTTTTATTATTCCCTTAACAGATTCTTCAATGTGCATTGCTTTTAATCCCTGAAGAACTGTTTGTAAATACGCCAAAAACGAAGTAGGGGAGACAATTATCACTTTTTTATCAATCATAGCGTATTCAATTAAATCTCGAGCAGTAAGGACGCCAACTTTATTTATAAGTAAATCATAATAAACAGCTTCGGCCGGAATAAACATAAAAGCAAAATCCATAGTCCCCTCTGATGGTTTAATATATTTTGAAGTTTCGTCAATTCTTGTTTTTAAATCATTCCGCAAACTTGTTTCAAGAATTTTTCTTTCACTATCATCTTTTGCCGCTAAAAGCCGATTGTAATTTTCAAGAGAAAATTTTGAATCAATTGGTATTATTTTATCTTTTATAAAAATTACAGCGTCAACAATTGTTCCGTCATTAAACGAATATTGCATCTGAAAACTTTTTGGCGCTAAAACATTTTCCAAAACCGTCTTTAAAAAATATTCGCCAAGCACTCCGCGCTGTTTTGGATTTTTTAAAATATCTTGTAAATTTTCAAGCTGTTTCGCAATATCAACAACTTGCCTCTGCCCTTCTCCGACACGCGTTAATTCAGCGGTGATTTCCTTGATAATTTTAGAACTTTGATTAAATTGTTCTTGAATCACGCGGGTTGATTCACCTAATTTACTATCAAGAGTTTTTGTAATTTCATTTATTTGCCCTTGAATCATCAGTAAAGACTGCTCATCTTTTTTTGATTCAATATTTTTTGGTCTTAATAAAAAATAAAGCGCCACAAAACCAATAATTGTAATAAATAATTGAATATAAATACTCATCAATAATTATTGTATCATTAAAAATGCCTTGAAAGAAGATATAGCGAGTATATATTGTTTTCTTTCAGAATTACTCACTATTAGGGAACTATATTAATTATACCCCAAAATATTTTATAAGTCAATTCCATTTATAACCTTGTCTAATAGTGTTTAAATAGTCGTATTTTGATTGTCCAATTGAACAGGAGCTGGAATTGTTGGTTGATATTTTTGGCGGATTTGTTCTTCAATTTCTGCGAGAGGTTTGCCGAATTTTAAAGATGAAAGTTCTATTAGTCTTTGCGCTAACGCTGGATTAGTTTCGTTCGGTTCAAGTGTTTTTATATTAAATGGCTCTGATATGTGTCCGTTAATTAAAATTTTAAGATACGCGCTATAATTTGGTATATTGACCAAATCTGTTTTTGTGAATACAGGAGTGAATTGTTTTTCCAAAACTTCAGCATCCTCTGTGCCAATTCTAAAACTCATAATTGTTCCAACATTTCCAAAAACAGCTGACGCAATTTCTTCTGGAAGTTGTTTTATATACTGATGCGCCAAAACCATAGACAACCGATATTTTCGCGCTTCTGATAAAATTGACGCTATGCTCTTGAATGCCAAATTTTGAAACTCGTCAATAAACAAATAAAAATCTTTTCTCTGTTCTTCGGGAGTATCAACTCGCCCAAAAGCCGCCGCTAAAATTTTCGCAACCAAAATCATTCCCAAAAGATACGCGCTTATTTCTCCAATTTTTCCTTTTGATAAATTAACAATAAGAATTTTTTTATTATCCATAATATCTCTAAAATTTAGAGTTGATTTTGATTGAGCGATAATTGGGCGAACAAAATCATTGGTGATAAATGGATTAAGCTTTGAAGTTATCCAAGTTGTCATATTTTCCATTGACATTTCACCGCCAACAGCAGGGGATTGCTTTATCCAAAATTCAACAACTGGATAATTTTTACATTTATCAGTTAATTCTTTTCTGAAATTTTTATCAACAAACACTCGTGAAACATCCATAAGTGTATATCCCGCAGTCGGGTCATCCATAATCAAAAGCAATGAATTTCTCAAATACTGCTCAAACATCGGACCTCCTGTTACTTGTAAATTGTAAAGCTTGTCAATTATTTCAATAAGTGTGTTGATAATAAAAGTTTTTTGTTCAGGAAAATTTATATCATATTCTAAAATATTTAAAGCCATTGGTTTTTGCGGGTCACCGGGATTAAAATAAATCACATCGTCAATTCTTGTTTGCGGAATCAATCCTAAAATTTCCTGCGCAACATCTCCGTGCGGGTCAATAAAACACACGCCGTCGCCATTTTTAATATCTTGCTCAATAATATTTTTTAAAAGAACGGTTTTACCTACGCCTGTTTGACCAACAACATAAATATGTCGCCTTCTGTCTTCTTTTGTGATTTTTATTTCAGAACTTTGTCCTTGATACAAGCTTTCACCCAAAACAACGCCAGTTTGCGATAAATTAACCGGCGGCGGGGCAGAACGAGAAGCTAAATAATGAACAATCGGAGATTTTACGCGAGAAGTGGGAAAATGAAAAATTGACGCGACTTCTTCTGAATTTAAAATTGATTTGTATCTTTTTTCAAATAACCTAAAAGAGAACCTATAAATCAAATCGCGCAATCCCCTGCCCTTTACTCTGTGAATTTGAAACTCATTCATTCCCGGATTGACAAATTGACCAAAAGCTGATTCTATGGTTGATAATATTTGGTCAGCTAAAACAAATTCTTTTCCTGACGCTACAATTCTTATATTCACATCAAAAAATGGTTTCGTCATTTTTGCTTCAAGACTTTTTATTAAAATTTCATCAATTGTTTTTGGTTTTGCCTCTTCTCTTTGTTGTTCTGCTTTTGCTTCAGGGGATGACGATTTTTGTAAATTTTCAACGATCTGCTTCCCTGTTCCTCCCATTGCTTCGTCAAAACTTTTTCCTTGTTTGAGCTTTTTCACAATTGACGAAATTTTTTTATTGATTTTTGTTGAAAGAGGCTTAATAATAATCTGATAAGCCAACCCTTCGCCTTCTTTTGCTAATTTGCTAAATGCGGCAAGAAATGAATCTAATGTATCAATATCTCCGATAGATATTTCTTTATATGTTTTTATTGGTTTGAAATAATGTGATTTTGTTGTTATATATGAACCTATCGCGGAACCCTCTGGATTAAAAACATTGTAATCTTCTTTTGCAACATAAACTTCAGAGCCAGACCAAAAACTTTTGATTGTTTTTTGAAACGCTTCGGTATACTTTTTAGGAACAGCAACATAAAAAAAGATTTCTTCGCCAGTATGTGAAGTCGCAATTTCAAAAATTACCGTCTGTTTAACTTTATTTATTGTAGCAAGAAAATTTTCAAAATTATTTATTTCTTCGGCAACTTTTAATTGCGCATCCTGCTTATAAATTGGTTTTGGAATTTCAACCAATAAAAGAGTGTAATTCAAAGATAAATTTACTTTTATTTTTTCTTTAAAATTTTTAATTAACAAAAGCGCAAAATAAATAAGAATTCCACCTAAAATTCCAACAACAAGACCTGTCGCAAAAACGACGCCGTTAGGAAATGCGATTTTGAAATTATCTAAATGTAATTTTTCTAAAGATAGAGGCATTCTGTTTATTGATTTGACTTAATCTTTCCTGATTTAACTAGGGCGTCATAAAAATGCCCCGCGAGCAAATCATGGTACGCGTCAATTAAATAAAAACTTCCCGATGTTTGTAAAAATTTTAATCCCTCAATTACTCCTTCATCTAAAGCAATGCTTACGGCTCTCGCTAAGGCATTTGAAAAATTGCTTATGGGTTCGTGATGAATCTGCGCTTCTTTGCTTATTTCTTCAATCCCCTCAATTTCCCTTTCAAGTTCCCTGAGAGTTTCTTTAATTTTTTCTTTTGATTTTGCTTGATTAGATTCTGTGGTTATTGTCTCAAATTGAGGGTGTTTTTCCAATCTTTGCAAAAAAGCTCTTTCGCCCGGTTTTGGTTCAAATTTGAGTTCCATTAAATATATTATAAAGCTAAAAATCCCCTACAATAAATTTATCAAATGGTGGAGGATAGAAACAACTCGTTGTTTCTATCGCCAAAAAAGTTGGAAATGAATTTTTTAACTTTTTTGTCATTTTTAG
>JBBTQG010000029.1:0-15436 GCA_038065795.1 Patescibacteria group bacterium
GAAGGGAAAGAGTTATAAAAATGTTTTCAATGGAAATATTTAAAGAAAGGTTATTGGATATTATCAAAGAAGAATTTAATATTAATTTAAGTAGCAAATAATTAATTTATAGTTTTATTGTTATATTTTTTTAGAATTATAATTTATATATAAAAATGGATTATCAGGATTTACAAAAAATACAAAAGGAATCTACGGAGCAGGTTTTACCTCAACAAAAGAAGGTGCTTTCGGCAACAGATAAAATAAGGCGGAAAACAAGTAATTTGCCTGACCCGACGCATCCGCCAATGGGCTGGAAAGATAATAAGGGCTACGACCACATTTTTCCCTGGATTCATTTGCCGAGATTGCATCCGCGAAATCACTTGCCCGCCGAAGCCTCGGCGCAGGCGGGTGGCGACACAGTTATCTTTAACGCGCCCGATAAACCGGCGAACCAGTTAATTTTGGGCGACAATCTTGAGGTCTTGCGGACAATGCCCAGCGAATCAATCGACCTGATTTATATTGACCCGCCGTTTTTTTCGGGCAGAAATTACAATGTTATCTGGGGCGACACCAATGAAGTCCGCTCGTTTTACGATATTTGGGAAGGCGGGATTGATTCGTATCTTGTTTGGCTTAACGCTCGGCTTTGGGAAATGCGGCGCGTGCTCAAAAAAACCGGCTCAATTTATATCCACTGCGACTGGCACGCCAGCCATTATATCAAAACCGAAATGGATAAAATTTTCGGGTACGATAATTTTAGGTCAAATATAGTTTGGTGCTATAAAACACGGGAATTTTCGAAAAGATATTGGAATAGAAAACATGATGATATTTTGTTTTATTCAAAAACCGATAAATATACCTTCAACTGGGATGCAAAAGGCATACTGGAACCGTATTCTGAAGTGACAATAAACAAATATAAGCTTAAAGACGAAAAAGGATTTTATCGTTTAGTAGGTCGTGGAATTAAAGGAAGTCCAATCAGATCTGCAAAGGATGTTAATCTAAAATGGGAAAAAACACAGAAAGCATTTAAACTGAAAGCGGAAAGAAAAGAATTGATAAATGAAGTGCTAAAAGAAATTGACAATCATCTTAAAATTTAAAAAATTAATATAAAAAAATGAGAGTTTTAATTTCAGCCGGGGGAAAATTTTGGTCTTTTTATTTGGCTCAGCAATTATTGAAGCGCGATTATTTAGAACGAATTATAACTTCTATGCCAAGATTTGACGCTGTAAAATACGGAATACCAAAAGAAAAAATAAAAACTATTGTTATAAAAGAAATCATGGAAAGAGGTTGGAATAAATTACCGCAATTTATTAAAAAATTATACAATCCTCAATTTTTAATTCATGAAATTTTTGATAAATTAGCTTGTAAAAAAATAATTCCATCGGATATTTTTGTTGGCTGGTCAAGTTTTTCTCTTTATTCATTAAGAAAAGCAAAACAACTCGGCGCGCTTACAATTTTGGAAAGAGGGAATTCGCATATAGTTGAACAGCAAAAAATTTTAAAAGAAGAATATTCTCAATTTGGAATAAAGGGTGAATTAGCGCATTCAAAAATTATTGAAAAAGAGTTAAAAGAATACGAAGAAACTGATTATATTGCAGTTCCTTCGTTTTTTGTAAAAAAAACATTTTTGGAAAAAGGATTTTCTGAGAAAAAAATTATACATATTCCGTTTGGCGTTGATTTAAAATCATTTAAACAAATTCCAAAATCTGATGGTGCCTTTAGAATTATTTTTTCAGGAACAATTTGTTTAAGAAAAGGTGTTCATTATCTTTTACAGGCGTTTTCTGAATTAAATTTACCGAATTTCGAGCTTTTGTTGATGGGTGCTTTAACTGACGAAATCAAACCATTTTTAAAAAAGTACAAAGGTAGCTTCAATTATATAGGACATAAACAACAAAGCGAGCTTTACAAATATTATTCGCAAGGTTCTGTTTTTGTAATGCCGTCAATAGAAGAAGGTCTTGCGAGAGTTTTACCGCAAGCAATGTCCTGTGGATTACCTATTATAGCAACCCCGAATACTGGAAGCGAAGACATTATTCGCGATAACATTGATGGGTTTATAATTCCAATAAGAAATACTGAGAAGCTGAAAGAAAAAATTTTATATTTATACGAAAATCCAGAAATTTGTAAAACAATGGGACAATCAGCAAAAGAGCGAGTAAGCAATGGCTTTACATGGGACGATTATGGAGATAAAATGATTAAGGAGTATTCGCGAATAATTAAATCAAAATAAATTTTAAAAATGAAAATTTTGCAAATTACACCAGCTTACTACCCGTCAGTTTCTTGGGGGGGACCGATTGTGTCGGTTCATCTTTTGAATAGGGAATTAGTCAAGCTCGGCAATGAGGTTGTTGTTTATACAACAACTTTTGGGTTGGCTCAAAACGAGACACAGGAAAATATTATTGACGGGGTAAAAGTAATTTATCTAAAATCTTTTAAGTTTGGAAAATGGCTTGTTCCGATTTTTTTAAGGAAAAAACTTTCAGAGACAAAAAATTATTTTGACATAACACATATCCACCAGATTTGGGATCCGATTTGTTGGTTATCCGAATTATTTTTTATCAAAAATAAAACCCCGTTCATCATTACTCCGCGCGGTTCAATTGACCCTGTTTTAATTAAAAAGAAAAGTTATTTTATTAAAAAAATTTTATACGCGTTGTTTGTAAAAAGAATTTTTAAAAATGCGAGTGGTTTTCATTTTACTTCTGAATATGAGAAAGAGCAATTTGTAAAATTCTCGCGAATAAACACAAATACAAACACGAATAAGCACAAATGCCGAATTATTTTTAATCCACTGGATATTTCAGAATTTCAGAAAAATGTAGATAAAAATTTATTGCAAAAATGGAATTTAAAAAACAAACGATATTTTCTTTATCTCGGAAGAATTAATTGGAAAAAGGGAATTGAATTTTTAATCGGCGCATTTGCAAAATTTACCGACGAGTTTATATTGGTAATTGCTGGTCCTGATGAAAATGGATATAAAGCTAAACTTGAAAAATTAATAAAAGAAAAAGGGATTGGTAGTAAAGTTATATTTACAGGATTAGTAAAAGGCGATGATAAATTATGTTTGTTAAAAAATGCCGAAGCGTTTATTTTATCATCTTACGGAGAAAATTTTGGGATTGCAGTTGCAGAAGCAATGGCGATTGGAACTCCTGTAATTATTTCAAAATATGTTGGATTGCAAAATGTTATTGAAAAATATAATGCTGGTGTGGTTATTGATTTAGATGAAGAAGAATTATTTCAAAAAATGAAAGACATAATTGAAAATTTAGAACTAAAAAATTTAATAATAAAAAACGCTTATAATTTAGTTAAGGAACAATTTGACCCAAGTTCTATCGCAAAGCAAATAATAAACTTTTATAACGAGATTTAAAAAATGATAGAAATTTACAAAAGAACACTAAGGGATGAAAAATTACAAAAAATAGAAAAAGTTGAAGTTGGAAGTTGGGTTTTTATTACAGACCCTACCGTCGAAGAAATTGAATTATTGGAAAAAAATTATCAACTCGATAAAGGACATATTACTGACGCATTAGACGAATACGAAACTCCGCGATTGGAAATTGAAAAAAATGACTTATATATTTTTTTGAGAATTCCTTATTTTGAAAATAAAGCAATATATACAATACCAGCGCTTTTTATTCTCGGAGAAAGCAATATTTTTACGATTACCAAAGAAAAAAAAGAGCTTTTTAATGATTTTTTGTCAGGCAAAATCGATGTTTTTACAACACAAAAAACAAAATTACTCGTATCATTCCTTTTGAAATTAAATGGAATGTATAGAAGCTATTTAAATTTAATAAATAAAAATATTAGAATTAAGCAGCATAATTTAGGAAAAATAAAAGACCAAGATATTGTTGAGTTTGTAGAGTGGGAAAGAATATTAAATGATTTTATTGTTACGCTGGTGCCAACAAGCAATATTTATAACACTCTTTTAACTAGGCAATACTTAGAAGTTTTTAAAGAAGACAAAGATTTAGTTGAGGATTTAACACTCGGGATTAATGAAAATTTAGATATTTGCAAAACTAATTTAAAAATGATAGTTAATATTCGCGAAGCTTATTCAACAATTATGACAAACTCGTTAAATAAAGCTATAAAATTTTTAACAGCCATTACTATTATTGTTGCATTTCCAACTTTCATAGCGAGTGTTTTTGGTATGAATTTTATATTACCATTTCAAAATAATCCGCACGCTTTTTCTATGACTATGGGCTTCTCAGTTATTTCCTCTGCGTTAATTCTATTATATTTTAATAAAAAGGGGTGGCTATAATAATTCTATCGTATCATTTTTTGTCGGTATTTCAACATCAACTCCCAAGTCGTCCATAATTTTTGTTTTCAGAGATATTTTTGGTTCTTTGTCGCCATGAACTAAGAAGATTTTTTTTATGTTCTGTCCTTGCGGTCTTATCCAATCCATTATTGATTTTTGGTCTTTATGGTCAGAATAGCTTAATAATTTTTCTATTTTAGCTCTAACTTCAAATGAGTTATTTTCTATTATAATATTTTTATCCCCATCTAAAATTTTTCTGCCTAAGGATCCTTCAACCTGAAATCCAACAAATAGCAATGTAGTGGTTGGGTTTGAAATATATCGTCTCATCAAATTTAAAATTCTTCCGCCAGTCAACATACCAGAGCCGGCAAGAATAATTTTAGGATTTTTTTCTTCAAACATTTTTATTTCATCGGGAATTCTTTTAACTATATTAAGATGTGGGTAATCTAATATTTTTGTATGCGCAAATTGTTTTTTTGCTTCCTCATTAAAATATTCATGGTGTTTTTGGTATATTTCTGTAATTCTAAAAGCCAATGGGCTGTCAAGAAAAATTTTAAGCATTGGAATTTTTTTATTTTTAATTAGGTCTGATATATCAAATAAAATTTCCTGCGTCCGTTCAATGGCAAATACAGGAATAATTAAAACCCCATTATTTTTTATTGTTTGTTCTATAATATCTTCAAGAATTTCTTTTCTTGTTTCAGGATTTTCATGATTTCTGTCGCCATATGTTGATTCTAAAATTAAATAATCTGTATCAGGCAATTTTTCCGTATCTTTCAATATAGGATTTGGACTGTTTCCTAAATCGCCAGAAAAAACTATTGTCGCCCCACTTTTTGATGATATTTTTACAAAAGCCGCGCCTAAAATATGACCTCCATCAAAAAATTCTATTGATATAGTATCATCAATATTTATAATTTTATGGTAATCTATTGGTTCCCATAATTCCAAAGTTTTATCAATGTCTGCTTCTGAAAATAATTCCTTTCCGCATTCTTCTTTTATTATTTTTAGCGAATCAAGTAAAATTTCGTTAGTTATTTCTTTTGCTGGTAATGTTCCTAATATCTTTCCATTAAAACCTTCTTTAATAAGTTTTGGCAATCTGCCAGAATGGTCTAGATGTGGATGAGTTATTATAACTAAATCAACTTCTTTCGGGTTAAAAGGGAATGGTTCAAAATTTTCCAATTCGCAGGTATTTGTCCCTTGAATTAGCCCGCAATCAATCATAATTTTTTTGCTGTCCATTTCAATTAAAAAATTAGAACCTGTAACTTTTTCAATTCCTCCATAAAATTTGATTTTCATTAATATATTAATTATAATATATTTGATGCCAGAAGATTATCAAAGAGTCACAAGAATATTAGTTTGGGTTGTTGCTATTAGTATGATTGCTTATTTTGTTATATCGCCATTTACTTCGTATAGAGCAGAACCGCCACGAACATCGCCGGGTTCCGAAGAAGCTATTCCGAGCTCTGATTTAATTTCAACAACAACGCAAGAAATTCCAGAACAATCTCAAACTGCTCTACCAACGAGTATATCGGACAATCTTTTACCTAATCAAGAAGGTGGAACAACTACGCAGTAATCATAAAGAGCCTAGAAACTTTTTTGCAAAATTTTCTAAATCAAATCCTACAACTGAAAATGCGTAGAGTTCCAATGAGCCCATATCCGAATTCTTTTTATCGGGATCTCCCCTGTCAACAATAAAACCAGAAGGTAATCCGCCGTAAGGTTCTTTTAATAAAAACAGATTAAAACTTTCTGAAAATTTTTTATAAGCGTCAATAACGTTATTTAAATTTTTAATATCAAATTCATTTTGTTGCATCAGTATAACAATTTCTTTATCTTTTAGCGGAGTTAAGGAAATTATTATTTTTATCTCGCCAAATTTTTTCGCAAGTCCCAAATAATTATGCAGTAAAAATAAATCATCATAATAATTAGAATTATATTTTTGCTGATAATTTGAAATGTTATCTTTTATAAATTCAAATTTTTCAGGCAAAGTTTCAGTGGCAAAAATTTGTAAATGTGGATGAGAAATGCTCGCTGCGGCTCTATATCCTTGATTCCAAATTAAAAATCCGTATTTTAATTTTTCATCAAATATTATTATTTCTTGAAACCATAATCTGGCAAGTTCAAAGGCTTTTACAATATCGTTTTTATCTAAATCTGAAAAATTATGCTTTTTGAAAATAACTAAGCTATGATATTTTGACGAATCAGCAATATTGCTCCCAGTTATTGCGCCTTCATTTTCTAATCTTCCGATTTCATCCTCAGGCGTCATCTCTCGCGGATTACAAAACGGACACCTCGCTTCGCTCAGCGCAAGACTACTCGCTTCGCTCGGTGTAAACTCATTTTTTAAGAGTTCGCCCGAAGGGGTGCCATCTACGACGGGCTCATCTCGTTTATTTCTCCATAAATTAAACGCGGTTTCTTGGTGAAGAATTTTGTTTGTAATGACGATAATTTCTTGCTCGCTGGCTTCTGCAAAATGTTCTTTTAATTGTTCTGGAATTTTCATTTTGTCATCAAAAATTTTTATTTCATAAATTTTGTCATAAATTTCCTTTAATTCTATGGGTAAATTTTGGATTTTTGCGAGTAATTCTTTCATTAGATTTATTATACGCCCAAAACACTTTGATATAATTGGTGGCGGTGGTAAAATTAGATAAAGGCTTATACCCTTTATTTTTTATTATGAGCGAGTTAGCAGTTCCATTGTTCAAGACAATTTCAAATTTTGTAATAAGTTTTATTTTTACGCTTTTGGTGTTTCCTTTGTGGTATTGGATTTTATTGAAATTTAAATTGGGAAAAAACATCAGAACAGAAGGCGTGCCTGTTTTTCATAATTTACATCAAAAAAAAGCTGGAACCCCGACAATGGGGGGACTTTTGATTTGGCTAATACCTTTGTTTTTGGGCTTGGTTTTTTTTGCGCTTTCAAAAGTTAGCGGGTTTGGTGAATGGATTAATTTTATAAATAGAAGAGAAACATATTTGCCGTTAGCGTTTTTGGCGATTGCTGGAATTTTGGGAGCTATTGATGATTTGTTTGGAATTTTAAAAATCGGACCTTTTGGTGGCGGGATTGGATTAAAAGAAAAACTTGTTATTTATTTGGCAATCTCGCTTCTTGTGGGATGGTGGTTTGTTGCGAAACTTGGAATATCTTTTATCCCAATTCCATTCGCAGAAAGAGCATACTTGGGTCCAATTGCGTTTTTTGTGTTTTTGATATTTTTTGTTTTATCAATAAGTTTTTCCGCAAATGAAACTGATGGACTTGACGGGCTATTAGGCGGAATAAGTTTAATCGCAATTTCATCGTTGCTTGTGGTTAGTTTTTTGAATGGAAATTATAATTTGGCAAGTTTGTCGGCTGCTATGCTCGGGTCAATTTTAGCGTTTTTATGGTTTAATATTTATCCCGCGAAAGTTTTTATGGGAGATACAGGGTCAATGGCAATTGGAATTTTTTTGGCGCTCGTGTTTTTACTTGAAGGGATTCCGTTTTTAGCGCCGCTCATTCTACCGATTTTTGTAATAGAAGCTGGCTCGGTAATAATTCAGTTCTTTTCAAAGAAAGTTTTTAAGGAAAAAATATTTGTATCAACGCCGATTCACCATCATTTTGAAGCAATCGGAAATCATGAATCATCAATTGTTTTCAAATTTTGGGTAATTAACGCGTTCGGTGCAATATTGGGATTGATGATTTTTATTTTGGATAAGTATATTTGATATAAAATTGAAGTGTAAATGCTGAAATGCAAAATTGTGGAATAGGCGGGATTTTTTCATATAGAAAAAATCCCACTTTAATATTTTTAATTAAATTTAATAGAGCATTTGACTTCTTATAAATATTTGATAAAATTTAGGTGGTAACCATCACAGGAGGAGCAAGAGTACAATGCAAGAAATAACCAGTGTTTGTATGGGTTTCAGTATCGTTTGCGCTGGAATTGCATGTATCTATCATTCTAAGTGTATAAGAGCGTGGCGAGCATACTTCAATAGACCATGCTATAGAACTGGCTATAGTCTCGAGTGTGTGGCTAATCGCTTGTGCAATGCGGAAAGAAAGTCGTGGATGATGGCTTTTTTGTTATCAGCAATTGCAACAGTTCTGTTCAAAATGTCCCATTGAGTCGAGCTTAACGGGACTTTTTTTGTCAAAATACCGAAAGTGATGCCAAAAACTTGCTTTTCGGCATCATTTTAGGCGCTGAAAACATTTCGTTGTTTTTAGCATTATTTTTTAACTTTTCTGCGTCAAAAACGGTAAGTCGTTTTTAACATTTATTTTTTGGCTTTTTAATATTTGCCGTATAATTGATAATAAGTCAATTTGTTAGATGATGGACAAAATATAAAAATGAGCAAAACATTAACAATTCAAGAGCCGTTAAAAGTAAAAATAGGTCAAGAACCGATGGTTCTTTTTCCGCTTAAAGAATGGGAAGAAGTTAAAGAGATGCTTGAAGAAATTGAAGACGCTCGTTGCTTCAACTATTTAATTAAAAAGATAAAAGGGAATAAGAAAATAAATTTAAAAGAGTTATCTAAAAAATACAATCTTGTATAAATGTATAATGTGTTAATTCGTTCTCGGGCAGAAAAACAATTTGCAAAACTTTCAAAAGATAAACAAATCGTATTGTTTAAGATATTTCAACAATTATCCGAAAATCCATTTGGTATATTTCATTTAAAAAAACTTGAAGGGACTGATGATGGCTACAGAATAGTTGTCGGTAAATTAAGAATTTTATTATTAATTATGAACAGAGATAAATATATTGAAATTATAGATATTTTTAGAAGAAAAGAAGCAAGTGATTATAAGAGGCGATTAGGATTATTTAAATAAACATTAATGTCAAAATTTATTATTCAAGGCGGAAAAAAATTGGAAGGAAAGATAAAAGTAATGGGCGATAAGAATTCAACTCTGCCGATTTTGGCCGCTTCGCTTTTAACAAAAGGCGAAATAATTCTTGAAAATGTTCCTGAAATTAGAGATGTTTCAACTATGCTCGCAATTTTGGAGCATCTTGGAGTTAAACACAAATGGCTAAAATCCGGAGTTCTTTTAATTGATACTAAAAAAATTTATTATAAAGATTTGTTGATTGACGAAGTAAAACATTTGCGGGCGTCAATTGTTTTATTAGGTTCTGCATTGGCAAGATTTGGAAAAATAAAATTACACCAGCCCGGCGGTGATGTGATAGGAGCAAGACCTGTTGAAGTTCATATAAATGGATTAAAGGATTTAGGCGTAGATATAGAATCTAATCACACAATAGAAGCCAATTTTAAAAAAGTTTATAGTAAAAAAATAGTTTTGCAAGAACCAAGCGTTACAGGAACAGAAGTTTTAATTTTATTTGCAAGTTTGATACCACAAGAAACAACATTAAAATTAGTCGCGACAGAGCCAGCTGTCCAAAATTTGTGTAAATTTTTGCAAAAATTAGGCGTAAGTATAAAAGGACTTGGAACTCCATTTTTGACAATAAAAGGTTCAAAAAAATTAAAAACAAAAATAAGGCATACAATTCCATCTGATACAACAGAAATTGCAACATTTTGCGCGTTAGCGGGCGCGACAAAGAGCAATTTAGAAATTTATCCAATAGAGATAGATTATTTGGATTCTTTATTTCTTGCGTTGGATGAAGCAAATTTAAAATATAAAATTTTAAAAGGCAAACTGAAAATTTTTTCAAGCAAGTTAAAAGGAATTAAAAAACTTCAAACAGGATTGTATCCAAAATTTTTAACTGATTATCAGCCGCCATTTGGAGCGATGATGACGCAAGCTAATGGCGTAACTTTAATTCATGACTGGCTCTACGAAAATAGGCTTGGTTACTTGAATGAATTAGCTCATATGGGAGCAAGTGTTGAGATTTTAGACCCACACAGAGCAATAATTATCGGACCGACTCCATTAGTGGGCAAGGAAGTAAAATCTATGGATATACGAGCTGGAATATCTATGGTTATTGCTGGTTTGACCGCAAAAGGAACAACCATTATTTATGATGCAGAAAAAATAGATAGAGGCTATGAAAAAATTGAAGAACGACTGAAACAAATCGGAGCGAGAATAACGAGAGAGGAGTAGCTGAAAACAATTTATCGTTTTCGGCATAATAGTTATTCGTTATTAGCTGGTAGCTTACATCCAGATTTTTGTGCAAGAGTTTCTAATGGAGTTAGTCCAATGATTTTTTCTCCATTTGGAAAAAACCAAGTCGGAGTGTATTTAATGTTTTTATCTAAACATTCTTGTGTATTTTTACTACATTCAACATATTTTAAATATTTAAAACTTTTTCCGAATAATTCTTTTTGTTTATTGCAAGCTTCACACCACCAGTTTCCGTACTCGATTATATTTTTATTAGCCAAGCATTTTGCTAATTCTTCTATATTTTTATCTTGTTCAGAATTTTCAAGATTAAAAATATTTTTTGAAAAACTGATAACAAAAATACCAACTAAAATTATTATGGCAAGAATAGACAGTATTCTTTTTATATTTTTCATTTTTTATCCGCCATCTGGCGGAGTAATTTATTTATGTAATAATTATAACCAATAAAGAAAATTTTGAATATAAAATTATAGAATTTAAAATACCACGCCCTATTTTTTATATTTATTATTTTTTACGAAGCGGAGCTAAAATTTGCGGCTCTTTGAATATTGATTCTTTATGAGTAATTTTTTTATAAACAGAAAAACCTGTAAAAATAATAATAGTAAGCAGTAGTAATGTATAAATTTTATTCATCTTGCATATGATATACTATTATAATTGATAAATGAATAATGTATAAAGCAATTATATTTGACCTTGATAAAACTTTGACCAGAAGCAGAAGCTTAATTACAGACGAAGAATATTGCGCATTAGTTAAATTGAGCGAAAAATATAATATCGGGATTATTTCGGGCGCTGAATTATCGCAAATGTTAAAACAAATTCCAAAATTAATGGAAGGGAATTTTTATAAAATGTCGCAAAGCGGGAATATTGTTATTGACTCAAATGGAAAGGAATTGTGGAATTTTAAAATGAGCGATGAAGAGCAATCTGTGGCTATGAAACATATTGATTTATTAAAAAAAGTTTTTTCAATACAACCGCAAACGACAGAAGATGATACAATTGAAAATCGCGGTTCACAAATTACTTTTAGCGCAGTCGGTCATCACGCCCCACAAGAAGAAAAAGAAAAATTTGACCCTGATGGAGAAACAAGAAAAATGTGGTTAGAAAAATTACCATTAAAAAATGATTTAGTAGAAGCAAGGGTTGCTGGAACAACAAGCATTGATTACACTCCTAAAAACAGAAATAAGGGAGACAACATAAAGAGATTGATGCATTTAATGGGGTGGAATTCAGATGAATGTCTTTTCGTAGGCGATGCGTTATTTGAAAGTGGAAATGACGAAACGATGATAAATATTTGCGATACAAAAGAAATTTCAAATCCAGAAGAAACATTACAAATTATTAATGCGCTTATAAATGGCTGAAGAACAACTTTTAAGAAGATTGGTAAAATTTTATCCTTGGTTTGTTATTATTTTAGTTGTAGTTATAATTTTTATTTATTCTTGTTTTCAATTTTTTGTTCCAATTTATATACCATCTCCTGGAAAGGAAATTTATATTCCAACAAAAACTTCCCTAAGAGAAATAGGCAATATTCTTGAAAAAGAAAATATAATAAATTCCGCGTATTATTTCAGAGTTTATCTTGAATTAACTAATCAAGCGCATAAAATAAAGCCCGGATTATATAAATTTGACGGCGCTATTGATATTTCAAAATTAGCTCAAATGATGACAAAGGGCGGAAAGGGGATAACAATAACAATTCCAGAAGGCTTGGCTATGATTGAAATTCAAGATATTTTAAAGAAAAATGGGTTAAATGTTGATTTGCTAAAACTTACATTAGCTGATTTTTCAAATTCAGAACTTTTAAAATATTTTTCAGGCGAATCCAATTTGGAAGGATTTTTAGCTCCTGACACATATGAGTTTTTTAGCGAAGAGAGCGAACAAGAAATCGTAAAAAAATTACTTAAAAATTTTTCAAAAAAACTTTTACCCGAATTTATAGGGTATTCAATTCCAAAATCAAATCAAGCTCGCACGGAGCAATTATACAATAAATTGATTTTAGCGTCTATCCTTGAAAGAGAAGTCAAAAAATTTGATGATATGAAAATTGTTGCTGGAATTTTAGAAAAAAGAATTAAAAATGGCAAACGGCTCGAAGTAGACGCGACTGTTGCGTATATAAAATGTAAATCTTTTCCATGCGAATGGAATGTTACATCTAATGAAGTTAGAACAAATTCTTCCTATAACACTTATTTAAACAATGGCTATCCACCGGCACCAATTAATAATCCCGGATTAAATTCAATAAAAGCCGCGCTCAATCCGCTGGAATCAAGTTTTTGGTATTATCTAACAAATTCAGACAGCGAAACAATCTTTTCAAAAACATTTAGCGAGCACAGAACAAATATCCGAAAACATTTGAGATAGAGATATTAACTTATTTTTTCTATTAAGATATCGTTAAAGTGGCTATTGTATCCTTTTTTTGTTTTTTCTCTGGTTTTAGACCTGAATTTCATTAAGGTAGTTTTCTTTTTAAATTCACGAGTTATTTTCCCTTCAACTTTAACCCCAGCAATATACGGCTTTCCTATTTTAGGAGCTTGCCCTGAATTTGATGTAAGTAAAACTTTATCAAATACAATAATATCCCCGACTTTTTGATTTCTAATTCTGTTTGTTGTTATTTTCTTACCTTCTTTTACTAAATATTGTTTTCCTTGCGCTTCAATTATTGCGAGCATTGTTCTAATAATTTAAATAAATCAAATATGCGACTAGAATTGTATTATACACTAAAATGAAATAATTTACTTTTGTAAAGATTTTGCGGTTAAAAAGCCCTGCTAAGACAGAGTTTAGAAGAACCAACAACATAAATCCTAATGGAATAAGCCATAAACTACTTTTATATATAAGCTGTATTTCCTCTGGCTGGGTATGTTTTATAAGCACTAATTGAGGGGTCAAAGATAATGCAAAAAATATAACCCATGGAATCGTTAAAACTAAAAAATATATTATGTTGTGTTTTTTCATAATTATTCTTTTGTTATTAGGTAAATTATTTCTTTTGCAATCATTTGCGCGGCTTGCGGTTTTGCGAATTGTTTAGCTGATTCAGACATTGATTTTTGAGTTTCATTATCTTCTAATATTTTTTTAATTACAGAGTTTAAAATGTGTGTTGTGAAATTTGGTTGCTCAATAACAGAACACGCCCCTGTATTTGCGTACTCATATGCATTTTCAATTTGATGCCTGCCGGCAACTTCTTCTGGCAATGGAACTAAAATGCTTGGCTTGCCAGCGGCTGCAATTTCAAAAATTGCCCCCCCTCCGGCTCGTGAAATAATTAAATCAGCCATTTTCATAATAATTATTAAATTGTTGTGAGGTATAAATCCATAAGCGTGGTAATCGCTTTTTTTTGTTGGTGTTTCTTCTAAAATAAATCCCTCTGCGGTTAGGCGAGTTTCTTGAAAATTTTTCTCGCCGACTTGATGGACAACCTGAGCCATTTTTAAAATTTGTGGAACCGATTCAATTATTACATCATTAATTTTTTGCGCGCCTTGCGAACCGCCTTGAATAAGAATAATTTTTCTATCTTTGTCTAATTTTAAATTTTCATAATCTCCATTTGTTGGTTCAAGTCTATCAAAATCAGGATCAATTGGATTACCAATTAAAGCCGTTTTGTTTTTGGGAAAATATTTTTTTGCTTGCTCAAAACTCACGGCGATTTTTGTCGCAAATCGCGCTGATTTTAAATTAGTTCTTCCAGGGATTGAATCGGATTCGTGAATTAAAATTGGAATTTTTAAAAGCCAGCTGGCAAAAACAACTTGTAAGCTACCTGGACCTCCTTTTGAAAAAATTGCATCGGGCATAAATTTATACAAAATTTTTAAAGCTTGAAAAATTCCAAGTGGAAATTTTAAAATGTCAATCAAATTTCTCGGGTCAAAATACCGCCTTATTTTTGAGGACGCTAATGGATAATATGAAATATTTTCTTCTTCAAGAATTTCTTTTTTAAATACAGGCGCGCCGACATAAAAAATTTCTATATTCCAGTTTTTTTGTTCAGCTTCTTTTTTTATGGCTTTTGTAACAGATATAAGAGGGAACAAGTGTCCGCCAGAAGCCCCGCCTGTTATCGCAATTCGTATCGGTTCAGTTTTCATTGGTTTAATTTTAACATAATTGGATAACTTCTTTGCCATGATACTCGCTTAAACAAATACGATTGATAAATTTTTAAAAACAAATCAATTTATGAGCGAACTGAACTGTGTCGTAGTAATTAACAATAACAATTATCGACCAAAATATCAGAGCGTCGCTCTGGTATTGGTATTTTGGTCGATTGCGGAGATACGAGCGAAGAAGTTGGTTTGTTTTTGTGCGCTTTATTTATTTTTAAATTTACTAGAGAAAAAGAAGAACCCGGTTGCGTTGCCGCAATCGGGTTTCAGTGTCGAACGGGACGGGTTAGGCGGGACGCTTGCGGTTGCGGATCGCTTCCGCGACCGTGCGAGCTGCCGCTCGCCGCTTCTCCTCCTCCTCGGCAGCAGCTAGGCGCTTCTCTTCCGCGGATTTGATGCCGCGAAGAACGCCCCTGAGCACTACGAGCACCTTCCTCGCGCCTTGGTAGTCGGCGCTGTCAAGCGCCGATACGAGCTCTGCCTCGGCGTCGACTCCGACGGAGTTCTTGCGTTCGGGGTCGAGTTCGTCGAGCTCATCGAGGAGCTCGATAATCTCGCCCTCGAGCTTCTTGAAGTCCTCTACTGTGGGCTTGGAAGTGGCGAGAGCGCCGTTGCCGGTGGTGAATTTGAAGTCCT